>JAJZUK010000209.1 GCA_021847125.1 Pseudomonadota bacterium
GCAGGTCGAGCACGTCGTCACCACGCAGCTCGGCGACCTGCTGCCGGCGCCCAAGCGCTGGATCGTCAATTTCGTGGTCAAGCGGCTGAAGAAAATGGTGCCGGACTGGCGCATCGACGGGGCCACGCAGCTGCGCGCGGCGCTGGCGCGCGGCGCCGCTGTCGAATTCAAGCCGGTCGCCATTGCGCACGAGGACATCGCCTTCCTGCAGTACACAGGCGGCACCACCGGCCTGTCCAAGGGCGCAATGCTCACGCACCGCAATATCCTCGCGAATATCGAGCAGGCCGGCGCCTGGATCGGCGGCAATCTGAAGGAAGGCGAGGAAGTGGTGATATCACCGCTGCCGATGTACCACATCTTCTGCCTGACCACCACGCTGTATTTCATGACCCTGGGCGTGGTCAATGTGCTGATCACCAATCCGCGCGATCTGCCCGGGTTCGTCAAGGAACTGAAGCAATGGAAGTGGTCGGTGCTCACCGGCGTGAACACGCTGTTCAACGGATTGCTGCACACGCCCGGTTTCAGCGAGCTCGATTTCTCCCGGCTCAAGGTCGTGGTCGGCGGCGGCGCTGCGGTGCTCAAACCGGTCGCGGAAAAATGGCAGCAAGTCACCGGCCACTACCTCACCGAGGCCTACGGCCTCACCGAAACCTCGCCCGCAGCCAGCGTCAATCCGCTGGGCACGCCCTGGAACGGCAGCATCGGCCTGCCGCTCTCCTCCACCGAATTTTCCATCCGCGACGATGAATTCAGGGAACTGCCGCTCTGGACCGGCGCGGGCGACATCGAGAAATGCACCGGCGAAATCTGCATCCGCGGGCCGCAGGTGATGAAGGGATACTGGCAGCTACCGGCGGAAACCGCCAAGGTGCTGCAGGACGGCTGGCTCAAGACCGGCGATGTCGGAAACATGAACGCGAAAGGCTATGTCACCATCACCGACCGCAAGAAGGACATGATCCTGGTGTCGGGTTTCAATGTCTATCCGAATGAAATCGAAAGCGTGATCGCGACCCATCCCGGGGTGCTCGAGTGCGCCGTGGTGGGCGTGAAGGATGATAAGACCGGCGAGGCGGTGAAGGCGGTAATCGTGAAAAAGGACCCGGGCCTGAGCAAGGAGTCGGTGATCGAGCACTGCAGGCGCGAGTTGACCGGCTACAAGATTCCGAAGTACGTCGAATTCCGCGACAGCCTGCCGAAGACGCCCATCGGCAAGATTCTGCGCCGCGACCTGCGGGAAAAATAGCGTGACCCGCGGCGCGGCGAACCGGAGACCTGGCGGCGCCGCGTTTGCGCGCGGGCGGCGCGAGTGGCTCGCGCGCGCGCTGCAGGGCGGCGCGTCCCTGCCGCTGCTGTTGCGCTCGGCGCTGGCCGCGGACAAGGGCAGCGGTCTGCTGAAGGCGGCGGGCGACGTGCAGGTGAACGGTAGCGCGGCCAAGGCGGGCGCCGCGGTGCGGCCCGGCGACAGCATTGTCACCGCGCCCGGGAGCACGGCCGTCATCGTGGTCGGCCGGGATGCGTTTCTCCTGCGCGGTGGGAGCGAATTGCTGACCGCGGGCAGCAACGCGGCGATTGCTTCCCTGCGCCTGGTCACGGGCAAGCTGCTGTCGGTGTTCGGCCACGGGCCGCGCCTCATCACCACACCCACCGCCACCATAGGCATACGCGGCACCGGCATATACATCGAGGCCGAAACCGAGCGAACTTACGTGTGCACCTGCTACGGCGTGGTCGACCTGCAGGCGAGCGACATGCCTGAGGCGAAGGAAACGGTGCGTACCACGCATCACGATGCGCCGCGCTATATCTACGCCCACGGCGAGATGCCGATCAAGATGATCGAGCCTGCGCCGGTGGTGAACCACACCGACGCCGAGCTGATCATGCTCGAGGCGCTGGTCGGTAGAAGGCCGCCGTTCGAGGACTACGGCGGCAGCCACAAGGGCTACTAGCGCGCCAGCACGTAAGTGCCTGGCGCCGGGCACAGGGCCGGGAATTCGCTGGTTTCGGTCGGCGGCGGCGCCTGCAGCGGGCCGCAGTGTTGGGCGAGCCAGCGCGTCCAGTCCTGCCACCAGCTGCCGGCGACCTGCCGATGCTGGCCGCGCCAGGCCTTGCCGTCGGTTTCCCCGTTCCAGTCGCCGGCCCAGTAGGCGCGTTTGGGCGGATTCACCGGAGGGTTGATGATGCCGAGGATGTGCCCGGACGTCGACAGCGCGTAGCGCGCCGGTCCGCCCACCAGCGTGCAGGTCTTGAACGTACTGCGCCAGGGCGTGATGTGGTCTTCGTCCGAACCGACCGCGTACAGCGGCTGTACGATGCGCCGCAGGTCGATCGGGTGGCGGCCGATGCTGATGCCGTCTCGCTGTGCGAGCGCATTCTTCACGTAGCAATTGCGCAGATAGAAGCTGTGCATCGCGCGCGGCAGGCGCGTCGTGTCCGTATTCCAGTAGAGCACGTCCATCGCCGGCGGTTTCTCGCCGTAGAGGTAGCTGTGCACGAAATAATGCCAGATGAGGCTGTTCGGGCGCAGCAGGCGGAACGTCGCGCTCATCTCGCGCCCGTCGAGATAACCCTTGCGCTTGAGCACTTCCTCCACTTTCCTGATGCCTTCTTCGTTGAGGAAAGTCTCGATTTCGCCTGCCCTGGAAAAATCCACCAGCGAGGCGAGCATGCTCCAACTTGCCACGGGCATCCCGGGCTTGCCTTCGTACTCGCGGTTGAGCCAGGCCATCAGCGTGGCGAGCGCCGTGCCGCCGAGGCAATAGCCGATCGCATGCACCTGCGCTACGCCGCAGAGCGTGCGCGCGGCCTCGATTCCCGCGAGCGCGCCCTTGAGCACATAGTCCTCGAATGTGGTGTCGGCCATGCTCGCGTCGGGATTGCGCCAGCTGATCACGAACACCGAAAAGCCCTGCTTGAGCAGGTGGCGCACCATGCTCTTTTTCTCGTTGAGGTCGAGGATATAGAACTTGTTGATCCAAGGCGGCACGAATACGAGCGGCACGGCGTGCACCTGCGCGGCGAGCGGGGCATAGTGGATCAGCTCGATCAGCTCGTTGCGAAACACCACCGCTCCCGGCGTGGTGGCGAGATTGTGTCCGACGGAAAAACTGCTGGCGTCGACCATCCGCACTTCGCCCGCGCGCTCGTCCTCGGACCAGTTCTTGAGGCCAGCGAGCAGGCTATCGCCGTTGGTCTCGTAGAACTTGCGCAGCGCCGCCGGGTTGGTCAGGAAAAAGTTGGTCGGGGCCAGCGCATTGAACCACTGGCGCACCCAGAATGCGGCGCGCCGCCGGTTGTGCTTGGTCATCGCGGGCGTGTCGTACACCGCCTCGCCGATCCAGCGCGTGTACAGCAGATACCATTGCTTGAGCAGGTCGAAGTACAGATTGTCGCGCCACTCCGCGGCTTCGAAGCGCGCGTCGCCCTCGGCCGGCTTGAGATAGTCCTCGTGTTCCAGCCCGAGAACGCGGCGAAAGCCGTGCACCTGCAGCGCGCCCGCTTCGCGCGCGAGCTTGTCCATCGCGTGCAGCCATTCCTGCGGATGCTGCGCCCAGGCCTGCTGCGACTGCAGGATAGCCGCGTATGCGCCGAAGGGGTCGAGCGCCGATTGCAGCGCACGCGCGAAATCCGGCGTCTCGGCTGCGGCGGGTTCCGGCGCGGCAGGGCGGCCGCTGGTTTTGGCTGGGCGGGTGGGCATGATAGGGGCGTCGCTCAAGGCTTGCTGCCATGAATATAACCCCGCAGGGCGCGGTTTCAAGGCCAGTCGCCGGGGAAATGCGCGCTTTGTTTGACCTCGCTCAAGTTCGCGCCGGTTGCCGCGAGTGGACGGGGAAACGCTTATAATCGCAGGCTTGCAATCGGAGCACCGCAAAATGAATCAGGTACAC
>JAJZUK010000210.1 GCA_021847125.1 Pseudomonadota bacterium
GCAGTTATCGGTGAGAAAGGCGAGCAGCGCGTCCATTGCCGCGTAGTCGGCGGCGTAGAAAATGTAGCGGCCTTCCTGCCGCCCGCGGATCAGGCCGACCCGGCTCAGGTGCGCCAGATGGAAAGAGAGCGTCGCCGGCGCAAGTTTCAGCTTGTCGCAGATCAGGCCGGCGTTGACGCCCTGCGTTCCGGCCTGGACCAGCAGGCGGAAGATGGCGAGCCGCGTCGTGTGTCCGAGTGCGGCGAGACTGTCGCTGGCAGATCCCATTTCCATGCTTCGAGTATTATCGAAATAATAGGCAGTGTCAACCGTTCGCGGTCTTCCGGCTGCCGAGGGATGGTTTGAGTTTTATCAAGGAGCCTGTTCGCGCAGGCGTCAAACTGAAATCCTGCCGTATCCGCGCAGCCTCGGCCGGATTCAATCAGGGCGAAGCGCGCATTCCTTGGAATCCATCGAAGCGGGGTGCCCAAATGGCAAAAAGATCTTTTCCCTTGTCGCGTGTCTACAGTCTGCTCGAGCCCGGGCCGGTGGTGCTGCTCACGACTGCCCTAAAAGGCCGCGCGAACGTCATGCCCATGTCCTGGCACACGATGCTCGACTTCGAGCCGCCGCTGGTCGGTTGTGTGATCAGCAACCGCAACCATAGTTTCGCTATGCTGCAGGCGACCCGGGAATGCGTGATCAACATTCCGA
Source organism: Pseudomonadota bacterium (assembly GCA_021847125.1). The sequence goes on from JAJZUK010000210.1 coordinate 694, forward strand.
CCGTCGAACTCGCGCCGCAGGTGGTGGGCTGCGGCAACAGCTCCGGGCGCAAGCTGGACAAGTTCAAGCGCTTCGGCCTCACGCCCGTGGCCGCCGCCTGCGTCGAGGCGCCGCTGATCGACGAATGCTATGCCGCTCTGGAATGCAAGTTCGCCGACACGAAGCTGGTCAGCAAATACTGCTTTTTCATACTCGAGGTGCTGAAGGCGTGGATCGACCCATCGGTCAAGCATGCGCAGACGATCCATCATCTGGGTCGCGGCAGCTTCATGGTCGCCGGCAGGACGATCAAGCTGCCTTCAAGAAAGAAATAGCGACTGTTGCGCACGTGCCATGGACATCGGCTCGCTTTGCGTCACTACGCTGCAGGGCGGGCTGGGCAATCTCGCCGCCTACCTCGCGGAGCGGGAGCCGGTAGCGTTGGCGGCACGCACAGGTGGCATAATGAGGCTGCGCCGTTCCGGGCGCGGTCAAGGGTCCGATCCTCGACGCTCGAGCGGCGGTATGCAAAAATAAAATGGCTATGAACGCTACGCGGAAAATGGCCCTGCTATCGATCGCCACGTCGATTGCGACGCTCGTTCTGAAATTCGGCGCGTATTTCCTCACCGATTCGGTGAGCCTCCTGTCCGACGCGCTCGAGGCGCTGGTAAACCTTGCCGCGGGTTTGGTCGCATTGACCGCACTAACCATCGCCGAGCAGCCGGCTGACGACCGGCACAGCTATGGCCACAACAAGGCCGAGTATTTCTCGATCGGCGTCGAGGGCGCGCTGATCCTGTTTGCCGCCGTCTCCATAATCTACACCGGCTGGAACCGCTTCATGCACCCGGTGCTGCCGGACAATCTCGGCTGGGGAATATCGGTGGGACTTCTGGCCGCGGCGATGAACTTCGCCACGGCCCGCCTCATGCTCAAGGTCGCCGCCGAGCACGACAGCGCCACCATCGAGGCCGACGCGAAGCACTTGCTCACCGACGTGTGGACTTCGGCCGGGGTGCTGGGCGGCCTGCTGATCATCGTGTTCATGCCGGCCTGGAAAATCCTCGATCCGCTGCTCGCGATTGCCGTGGGGCTGCACATTGTCGTCACCGGCATCGATTTGGTGCGCCGCTCGATTGACGGTCTGATGGATACGGCTCTGTCGCCGCTGGAGATCGACAAAACCGAGGAACTCATCCGGGCCGGGCTCCCGCCCGGAGCCAGTTTTCATGCGTTGCGCACGCGCAAAGCCGGTGCCGCGCGCTTCATCGATTTTCACCTGCTGCTGCCGGGAGATATCAGCGTGCGCGAATCCCATGCCCTGTGCGACCAGCTGGAGCATTCGATCGCGAGCCATCTCGCACGGGTGTCGGTCACCATACACGTCGAGCCGCATGAGGCGCACGAACCACCCGCATCGCCGCCGTGATTGCGCGCAACTGCCGCGCCGGCCGCGATAGCGGCTTGTTAAACAATGTCAAACCCGGCTGCGGCCATTGATTTTTTGGCGGGCTTGGCCGCAAGATGAAGCAGCGCGTTATTTCTGCGGGATATGCATGATCAGCCTTTTCGGAAGCAAGAAGCCGGACCACCCCATGGCCGACCTGCGGGAGGCGAGGAAGCTGCTCGCGGACCTGCCGACCGGCGACGCCTTCAAGTGCGTGGACGAACTGACCCATTGGCTGCAGTCGGTCATGGCCGAACAAGGCTTCAAGGCCGAATACCGCGCGCAGCTGGTGCAGCTGCTGGACGAGACGGCGCAGATTCATGTGCGCAAACTCGCGCGCGACTACATGGCCTCGCCGCGCCTGGCGAAATTCCAGGAAATCCGCCTGTGGAAGGCGATATACGAATACTGGCGCGAGGCGGCGCAGGCCTACGCCGGCTGCATCGACCTGTATGCCGGCGGCGCGAAGGGCGCCGATGCGCTCAAGGCCGGCATGCCGCTGCTGCTTGCGCGCGCGCTGCGCGCGCTGGCGGCTCAAGTGAAGTGGATGTACGTGCGCTACGGGCCGATGGATCCCTCGGTGTGGGGCGCAATCGCAAAAATCTATGCCCTGGCGGAAGCGCGCAAATTCGCGCAAACGCCGGTGACGCTTTATCCCGGCATCCCGGGCGAAACCACGCCGGAGCAGGAATTCCTCAAGGCGGCGATGCTCGCCGCCTCCTCGCCCGACAGCCTGCTGCCATTGGAAATCGAATTGTGCGAGCGCCTGATCGCCCACTTTTGCGCCTCGTTCACGCTGCGCCTGGGCCTGCAGCCCGACATTGCATACTGGATCGATCTCGCCGCCGGACAGGCGCCGCTGCGCCTGGCGCGTCCGCCGCAGCCTGCGCCTACGCTGCGCTACTTTGCTGCGGGCAGGGCGCTGGAGCAACTCGAAGGTCTGATCAACACCATCACGACCGCGGGCACGGTTCCGCCACAGGTGAATCTGGGCGGCAGCTATCCGGCCGAAACCGTGCTCGAAGTGCTCAAGCATCTGGCCCTGTACTGGTCGCCCAAGCCGCCTGAGCGCAAGCACCAGCGCCAACGGGTGAAGTCGCGGCTCAATGTGGTGCACGGCTTCGACGGCGTGCTCGGCGTATTCGGCAGCGATCCCGATGACAGCGCTGCTGCGGAAACCTGGATCGTGGAGGACGTCAGCGCCGGCGGCTTCGGCGCCGGCATTCCGGAAATCAAGGGCGAATGGCTCAAGATCGGCTGCCTGCTTGGTCTGCAGCCCGAGGGCGGCGACACCTGGGTGCTCGGCGTGATCCGCCGCCTGCAGCGCGAAACTCCGCTCAAAGGCGCGGTCGGCATACAAACCATCGCGCGATCGGCGGAATTGCTGCGGCTCAGCGTCAACGGCGGCGGCACTGAAACCGGCGTACTGATCAGCGACGGCAGCGAGCCGCCCGGCGAGGCGCGCGTGCTGCTGCATGCCGGCGGATTTGTCCCGGGGCAGAACATGGAATACGCGCGAGGCCAGGCGACCTGCCTGCTGCTGCCGCAGGAGCGGGTGGACGGAGGCGAGGATTACGAACTCGTCCGATTTCGCGAAATGATACGCGAGGCCGCCGGCGAGGAATGAGCAACGCCGCGCGCCGCGCCCGGCCTAGGGTCTGTTAACATTTATCGCATGAGACGCGTTGCCTCCAAATGCGGATGACTGCAAGGCGCGCGACGAAGCCAAGGGTGGTTCCCTTGGCGAGGAGCGCAACGCCGCAGGCGCCGC
>JAJZUK010000211.1 GCA_021847125.1 Pseudomonadota bacterium
CAGCCCGAGATCGTACTGGTGGCCGTCGAGAAACCAGTGATGGCGCAGCGCGTGCATCCTGCCGCGGTTGAGCAGGCCGACGCCGAAGCGCAGCGCGAGCGCGGCGCCGACAAACGTGCCCAGGCCGTTGGTCGCGAGATCGAGGTTGGACGGAATGCGGCTGGGCAGGAAAGTCTGCAGCGCCTCCAGGTTGAGGCTCAAGACGCAGCCGGCGCAGCCGGCAAGGAGGAGCGCGGCCGCGCCGCGCACATGCGGGTACAGCGCGAGCAGCGCGAAAAATCCCAGCGGCATATAGGCGAGGAGATTGGTCACCAGGTCGAACACGGTGATATAGCGCGGCAGATGGCCGCTGAGGTAGGCGTAGGCGCCCGCGCCCTGGTCGCGCCAGCCGTAGAAGGGGTGCAGGCTGCCGTACACGACCAGCAGCACATAGGCGAGCAGCAGATAGCGCGCCAAAGGCGAGGCGCGGGGCGCCGCTTGGGGATCGCCGGCGCTCACGGCGATGGCTGCGCCAGTTCCGCCCGGTACAGCGCCAGCATCTGCGGGCCGAAGCAGGCGAACACGATCTGCTCGATGCCCGGCTCGGCTGCCGCGAACTGTGCGCACTCGCACACCGCGATGCGCACCGCCTGCTCCAGCGGATAGCCGTAGACGCCGCAGCTGATCGCGGGGAACGCGATCTTGCGCACGCCGTGGGCCTGCGCCAGCGCAAGGCTGGCGCGATAGCACGAGGCGAGCAGTTCCGCTTCGCCCTGCGTGCCGCCCTGCCACACCGGGCCGACGGTGTGGATCACGTATTTTGCCGGCAGGCGGTAGCCGCGCGTGAGCTTGGCCTGGCCCGTGGCGCAGCCGTGCAGCGTGCGGCATTCGGCGAGCAGTTCCGGCCCCGCGGCGCGGTGGATCGCGCCGTCCACGCCGCCGCCGCCGAGGAGCGAATTGTTGGCCGCGTTGACGATCGCATCCACCGGCAGCGTGGTGATATCGGCTTCGACGGCGATGAGTTTCGCGTGCATGCATCGATTCTACCGCGGCCCGACGAGGCCGGCCGGGCGCAGCGCAACAGCGCCGTGCAGCCGGCGTGAACTCCGGCGGCCGGAACCGGACTAAGCGCAAAGCGACACAAAATCATCTGTACAATAAAGGAGGAAATCATGGGTGAACTCACGCAAAGCTATGCACATGGCGCCAGTGCCGTGCCGCTGCTGGGCGACACGATCGGAGTGCATTTCGATAAAGCCGTGGCGCGCTGGCCCGAGGCCGAAGCCCTGGTCGTGCGCCACCAAGGCGTGCGCTGGACTTATCGCGAACTGCAGCAGCAGGTCGACGCCTGCGCCGCGGGGCTGCTGGCTCTGGGGCTGGAGCCCCGCGACCGGGTGGGGATCTGGTCGCCGAACAATGCCGAGTGGGTGGTGACGCAGTTCGCCACGGCCAAGGCCGGCATCATTCTGGTGAACATCAACCCGGCTTACCGTCTGGCCGAGCTGGAATATGCGCTGAACAAAGTCGGCTGCAAGGGACTGATCACCGCGGCATCGTTCAAGTCCAGCAACTACGTCGACATGCTGCGCCATCTGGCTCCCGAGCTCGACTCCTGCCGCCCGGGGGAGCTGCACGCGGCCAAACTGCCGGCCCTGCGCACCGTGATCTGCCTGCAGCAGGCCGCCGTACCCGGCATGCTGCGCTTCGCCGATGTGCCCGCCAAGGCCGGTGCGGCCGAAAAGCAGCGCCTGGCCGAGCTGGCGTCGGTGCTGCAGTTCGACGATCCGATCAACATCCAGTTCACCAGCGGCACCACGGGCTCGCCCAAGGGGGCCACGCTCACCCACCACAATATTCTCAACAACGGCTTTTTCATCGGCGAGGCCATGCGGCTGACCGAGCGCGACCGGCTTTGCATTCCGGTGCCGCTGTACCACTGCTTCGGCATGGTGCTCGGCAATCTGGCCTGCGTCACGCACGGCTCGGCCATGGTCTATCCGGCCGAAGCGTTCGAGCCCCTGAGCGTGCTCGAAACCGTCGCGGCCGAACGCTGCACCGCCCTGCATGGCGTGCCGACCATGTTCATCGCCGAACTGGATCACCCCGAGTTCGCGCGCTTCGACCTCGGCAGCCTGCGCACCGGGATCATGGCCGGCGCACCCTGCCCGAACGAAGTCATGAAGCGCGTGTTCCAGGCGATGCACATGGAGCAGGTGACGATCGCCTACGGCATGACCGAGACCAGTCCGGTCAGCTTCCAGAGCGCGGTCGACGATCCGGCTGAGCGGCGCGTGTCCACCGTCGGGCGCGTGCAGCCGCATATCGAGGTGAAAATCGTCGATGCCGCAGGGCGCGTGGTCCCCCCGGGCACGCCGGGCGAACTGCTGACGCGCGGCTACTCCGTGATGCAAGGCTACTGGAACGATCCCGAGCGCACCGCCGAAGCGATCGACGTCGCCGGCTGGATGCACACCGGCGACCTCGCGACGATCGACGCCGAGGGCTACTGCAACATCGTCGGGCGCATCAAGGACATGGTGATTCGCGGCGGAGAAAACGTCTATCCGCGCGAGATCGAAGAATTTCTCTATCGCCACCCCAAGATCCAGGACGCGCAGATCTTCGGCGTGCCCGATGCGCGCTACGGCGAAGAACTCTGCGCCTGGGTGCGGCTGCGCGACGGCGCCGCTGCGTCTCCGGACGAGATCAGGGAGTTTTGCCGCGGGCAGATCGCCCACTACAAGATTCCGCGCTACGTCAAATTCGTCGACGCGTTTCCGATGACTGTCACCGGCAAAATCCAGAAATTCGTGATGCGCGAGCAGATGATGACCGAACTCGGCCTGCAGGAGATCAAGACCGCCTGAGGCGCGCTCCGCCGGGATAGTGCGCGGTTCAGATAGCCATACTAATATATGGCGGCTCCGCCATATCCATGCTAGTCTTTCGTCATGGCGAAGACCCGGTTCGAATGGGATGCGAAAAAGGACGCCGAAAACCAGGAGAAGCATGGCGTGCCGTTCGCAATCGCACAGTTCGCCTTCGGCGATCCGAACCGTGTGATCGCCGAAGACCACTCGCATAGTTCGAGTGAATTGAGGCATTACTGTTTCGGGCTTGTCGAGGGTGGAGTTCTCCCTGTTCGGTTTACCTACCGCGATGGCGTCATTCGCATATTCGGAGCCGGTTACTGGCGAAAAGGAAAGAAAGTCTATGAGCGCGAAAATCAAATACACAAACGAGCCCCTCGGAAAGCTTGAAGTTGTTTCCGATTTTCTGCCGCGTCCGGAAGAGTTGGTGTTTCGGGAAGAGGGCGTCAAAGTAACGCTTGCGCTGAGCAGGCGCAGCGTCGAGTTCTTCAAGACAGAGGCGCAGAAGCACCATACCCAATATCAGCGCATGATTCGACGGCTACTGGACGCCTACGCTGAACACCACGCGCATGCGCCGGCTGCGCGGCCGGGCGGTCGTAGCCAAAAGAGGCGCGCCGCCTAGGTTTGCGGACTTAGATTCCGTATTACCCGGCGGATCGGTTCTCCTACCATAAGCCGGCACTGCCGCCGGTAAGGAACGTAACGTGATCGAAGACAGAATCGAGGTCAACATCGCGGGCGGGCTGGACATCCCGCTGCCGGCTATGGCCGCCGTGCGGCAGAAGTTCGCCACGACCCGGGTCGACGACATCGCCGCGGCCGTGGCGCGCGAGTTCGCGCGGCCGGAGATACGCGCGCGCATCAAGCGCGGCGCGCGTATCGCCGTCGGCTGCGGCAGCCGCGGCGTCGCCAATTATGCGCAGATCGCGCGTGCCGTGATCGCGCAAATCAGAGCCCTCGGCGGCGAACCCTTCATCTTCCCCGCAATGGGCAGCCACGGCGCCGCCACC
>JAJZUK010000212.1 GCA_021847125.1 Pseudomonadota bacterium
AAATCATGCCAGATTTTTCCATGCTCACGAACCCCGCAAACCCTTATTCCATGCGGCTTTCAGACGATTCACCCTTTCGAAACACCCACTTGATTTGCAGAAGAGCCACCATAACTTTGCTCCAGGCCCGAATGAAGCGCAGCTTGCACTAAACACTGCGAAAGCAATGATTGATCGCATTTGGGGGCTTCGATTTACTCCGAGCTTGGGCTATTCGGTGACTGGACTATGACGCCCAACCCATTATTCCACCGGACGCTGCGCGATAAAACCGCGCATCGCCGGTGAATTCAAACGTCGAGCGTCAGCATTAACCGCGAAGGAGTTCCCTTGAAGGTCATCGGCCTGATCGGCGGCATGAGTTGGGAGTCGACGGTTCCGTACTACCGGCAGATCAACGAGACGATCAAGGAGCGCCTCGGCGGGCTGCACTCGGCGAAGATAGTGCTGTACAGCGTCGATTTCCACGACATCGAGCGGCTGCAGCATGCCGGCGATTGGGAGGCCGCGGGAGCCATGTTGGCCGCAGCTGCACGCTCGCTTGAAGTGGCGGGTTGCGATTTCCTGGTCCTGTGCACGAACACCATGCACAAGGTGGCCCCCAGCATCGAGGCGGCGGTCGCCATTGCCTTGCTGCACATTGCCGACCCGACCGCCGCGGAAATCAAGCAGGCCGGGTACTCGACCGTGGGCCTGCTCGGCACGCGATTCACGATGGAGCAGGCCTTCTACAGCGACCGATTGAGCGAACGCCACGCGCTTCGAGTGATCGTGCCGAATGCGCAAGACCGCGAAACCATCCACCGCATCATTTACGATGAACTGTGCCTCGGTGTTGTCTTGCCTGAGTCCCGCGGCGAGTATCGACGCATCATGGAAAGCCTGGCAGCACAAGGCGCACAGGCCATTATTCTTGGATGCACCGAGATATCCCTTCTCGTCAGCCAGCAGGACGCCAGCGTTCCGCTGTTCGACACCACGGCCATTCACGCGCGGGCGGCTGCAGCACAGGCGCTTGCCGGGTGAGGCCCAAGCCGCCGCTGGCGGTCGGCGCGAGACGGCGCTTCCCGGTTCCTTTCGCGACTGGCTGCGGCGGCCCTGCCCTATACACGACCCGTCACTTTCAAGGAGAACGCTATGTCCGAGACCAAGCTGACCAAGGGCCGCGCGATGCGCCGCAAGCTGCTGGGCGACGCCTACGTCGACAACATGGCGGCGACGGCCTACAAGGACCCGCTGATGCAGAAGTTCGTCGACCTCACCAGCGAGACGGTGTTCGGCACGCTGTGGACGCGGCCGGGGCTCGAGCTCAAGACGCGCACGCTGATCACCGTGGTGTCCGACGTGGCGACCGGCCGCGAAGCCGAGCTCGCGATCCATCTGCGCATGGCGCGCCGCCAGGGCTGGACCGAGGAAGAGCTGGCCGAGGCGATCCTGCACCTGCTCGGCTACGTCGGCGCGCCGCTGGTGCGCGACGCGATGCTGGTCGCGACCAAAGTGTTCGCGGATTTGCGCGCGCAGGGCACGCAGGCCTGAGCATGCGCGATCGCCCGCAGAAGCGCGCCAGTTCTGGCGTTCCGGGCAGTCGCCTATGCCGCCGGGCTTATGCCTGCGGCGCAGCCGCCGGCGCGCGCGCCGCTCGCTGCGCAAGCCTGCCGCCATGCGCAGGCTCGCCGGCCAGCACATAGGCGGGGTCGAGCGAACGAATCGGGACATTGAGATCGGCGGGAATGCGCTCGGCCAGCTGCAGCATCAGGTAGCGCCCGCAACAGACGCGCAGGAAGGAGGCGAAGTTATCGACTTCGCCGCGCGCGTCGATCAGTTCGTCGTGCAGCCGGGTAATGAGCTGGTTGACGCTCAATCCGTCGCGCTTGCCTATTTCTTCCAGCACCCGCCAGTACAGCGTTTCCAGCCGGATGCTGGTCGCCACGCCGTGCAGCCTGAGCGAATGCGCTTTCGATTGCCACAGATTGGGGTCTGCATTGATGAATATCTGGCACATGGCGGCGTCTCCTCGCTGGCGGGTCGCCGGCCCCGGCGCCCTGCGACCCATTGTATAGCACGATCGGCGAAGCCGATTCAGAGCGTGATCCTGGTGCCGAGCAGCTGCAGGAATTGCGCGATCCACGCCGGGTGCGCCGGCCAGGCCGGTGCGGAAACCAGGTTGCCTTCGGTGACCGCGCCGTCGATGGCGATGTCGGCGTAGCTGCCGCCGGCGACTTCGACTTCGGCGCGGCAGGCCGGATAGGCGGAACATTTGCGGCCTTTGAGCACGCCCGCGCCGGCCAGGATCTGCGCGCCGTGGCAGATGGCCGCCACCGGCTTGCCCGCGCCGAAGAAATGCCGCACGATTTCGAGCACGCGGGCATTGAGGCGCAGATATTCCGGCGCCCTTCCGCCCGGGATGACCAGGGCGTCGTAGGCCTCGGCCTTGACGTCGGCGAAGTTCGCATTGAGCGCGAAGTTGTGGCCGCGCTTCTCCGAATAGGTCTGCTGGCCTTCGAAATCGTGAATCGCGGTGGCGACGGACTCGCCCGATTTCTTGTCCGGGCATACCGCGTGCACGGTGTGGCCGACCGCGAGCAAGGCCTGAAACGGCACCATGATCTCGTAATCCTCGCCGAAATCGCCGACCAGCATAAGTATGCGTTTTGCTGCCATGGGAATCTCCTCTTGAATTGGGGTGGTAACGCGGCCATGCGTTTTATGCTGCGCAACGCGCGACGACGATTGTGCGCCGGCGCTACAGGCGCGGGTGGTAATCGGTTACCACGAGGCCGAAGCAGTTGCAGAGGGTACGGTGGATACGCGAGCCGGGGCGAGATAAGATATCCCCATGCGCACCCGGCTGATCATCCTTTTGCTGCTCGTTTCGCTTCCGGCGATTGCGGAGCCGGACTACGCACGCGAGCAAAGATGGGCGGATGAAATCACGCCGGCCATCGTCGTCGGCGACCCGCTGTACCTGGCGCAGAAGAACGGCCACAAGTTCCTCGGCATCTACACCGAGGCCGCCAACGCGAAAATGGGCGTGGTGGTGGTGCACGGCATTGGCATCAATCCCGACTGGGGCATGATAGGCACGCTGCGCCAGCGCCTGCCCGATCACGGCTACGCCACGCTGTCGATCCAGATGCCGGTACTCGCGGCGAACGCAAGGGCCGAAGCCTATGCCGAGACTTTCCCTGATGCAGTCGAGCGCATCGAGCTCGCAGTCGCGGCGCTGCAGGCCAAGGGCTACGAGCGTATCGCGCTCGTATCCCACAGCATGGGCTCGCGCATGGCTTACGCGTACATGAAGCGCAACCCGGCCGATGTCGACGCCTGGGCCGCGCTGGGCATGGCGGCCGCGGCCGACGGGCACGAGCCTGCGCTGATCTACATCGGCATCGACGCCCCGGTGCTCGATCTCTACGGCAGCCAGGATCTGCCGCAGGTGCTGGAGGGAGCGGCCCTGCGCCGCGCCTCGCTCGCAGGCAACAAGGCGTCGAGGCAGGTCGTCATCGCCGGCAGCGATCATTTTTACGCCGGGCACGAGGACGAAATGGTCAAGGCGGTGGTCGATTTCCTCGATGGCCTGAAGTAGCGGCGCACAAGCGGTACTGCGTTTGCGATGAATCGCGTTTGACGCACCCGGCATGCGCATTTAGACTACGGGAGTCCGAATCAACGCCATCCCGGAGTCTTCCTTGCCGGTCAGCACCTCCGCCGCGAACGCATCTGACGGCGAACATCTGCTTTCCCTGTACCGCACCATGGCGCGCATACGCGCCTTCGAAAATGCGGCCGAAGAAGCGAGCCGCGGCAGCGTGGCTGCGTTCGGCGCCACCAGCGATGCGGCTGCGCTGGTGCGCGGACCG
>JAJZUK010000213.1 GCA_021847125.1 Pseudomonadota bacterium
TCCGATCTCGGAAGCAATTTAACCCCTGGCGCCTTGAATCGCTCTCCGCCGCTGCTGTCCGGTTGTGATGTTGCGCGGACAAAAGGCCGTCCGCGCGCAATCGGCGATCTTGAATAGAAACCCGACGCCGTTCCGGTTTTAACCGTAACCGCGATTTCTGTACGGATGCTTCTTATCCGTGCAGAAATCGCGGTTGGCGCGCGCAGCGCGCAAGGCCGCTGGTGGCTGCGACAGTAGCCAGGGCGCCGCGGATGGACACGCGCTAATTCTTCTTGTCCGTGCCGCCGCCGCCGCGCTCGGCGTGGCGAGTAAAGTCGCCGGCCTTGACGATCGAGAGTTTCGCCGGGTTCAGGTACCTTTTCAGCGCATCCTGGATCGCGCGCGGCGTGAGCGCGGCAATCTTCGCCTCGAAGTCGGCGTCCCAGGCTAGACTGCGCCCGAGATAGAGATTGCTGGCAAGCCGCGCGGCGAGCGCGCCGTCCTGGGTGCGGCTGAGTTTGCGCAGGGCGAGATAGCCTTTTTTCGCTTCGGCCACCTCGGCCTCGCTGAATCCCTCGCGCAGCGCCTGCTGCAGCACGTCCAGGATTTCGGATTCGATGCGCGCGCGGTTCTGCGGCGCGTAAATGGCGCTGATGCCGAATTCGCCCACTGCGTCGAGCGATCCGGCGTTGAGCCAGGAGCGCACGCTGTAGGAGAGCCCTTCTTTCTCGCGTATGCGCCGCCACAGGCGCGAATCGGCCGAGCCGCCCAGCAGATAGTTGCCCAGTGCCAGCGCCGGATAGTCGGGCGCGTCGTCGCGCAGCGGCAGGTTCAGCGCGGCCTGAAATACGGCATTGGCCTTGTCCGGGGTCTCCAGATTGCGGTTGATCGGCGGCACATCGTGATAGCTCTCGGCGATGCGCTTGAACGGCCGCGGGCTGTTCCAGTTGCCGAACAGCTCTTGGGCGAGGCGGGTGATTTGCGGCGCGTCGAAATCGCCGACCAGCGCGAGCTGGCTGTCGCTCGCACCATAGAAATCGTCGTGGCAGCGCCGCAGGTCCTCCAGGCTCGCCGATTGCAGGCGCTGCACGCGCTCCTCCAGCGTGGGCGTGTACAGCCAGTGTTCGGGCGGGTAGGGATTGAGATGGCGTGCGAGCGCGAGTTCGGCAAGCGCATCGGGATCGCTTTTCATGCTTTCCACGCCGGTCAGCATGGCGCGCTTGAGCTGCTCGAATTCGCTCGCGGGAAACGTCGGCTCGCGCAGGACTTCGGCCACCAGGCGCAGCACCGCCGGCAGATTGGGGCGCAGCGTTTCGATGACGGCGCCATTGCCGCCGACGTGGACGCTGGCCTTCAGGCGGTCGAACTCGTTGCGCAACTGCTCGCGCGTATGCTCTTTGGTGCCGCGCATGAGCATGGTCGAGGCGAGGCTGCAGGCGATGCTGCGGCCCATCTTGCTCTGCTCGTCGCCCCAGCGCAGGGTCAGTTGCGCCACCACGGTGCCGCCGCGCGTCTTCTTCGGCAGCAGCGCGAGCTTCATGCCGCCCGGCAGCTGTTCGACGATGGTGCGCGCATCGATATTGGCCGCGGTGGGCTCGAACGCCTCGCCCGCCGCCACCGGCGCCGTGCCCTTGTAATCCTTGACCAGCGCGGCGACATCGGGCACGGGCGGAATGTCGGCGCGGTCCGGCTGCGGCGTAGGCACGAATTCCCCGAGCGTGCGGTTGGAGCTCTTGAGATATTGCAGCGCGACCCGCTGCACGTCCTCGCGTTTCACCTGGCGCAGCCCGTCGCGATAGATGAAGAACAGGCGCCAGTCGCCCATGCCGATGAAATCGGACAGCGCAATGCCGAGTTCGCGCGGATTGTTCAGCGCCATGTCGATGTCGTTCAACAGCTGCGTGCGCGCGCGCTCCACCTCGTCGTCGGTGATCGGATCGGCGGCGATGCCCTCCAGCGTTTCGATCAGCGCCGCGCGCGCCGCCGCCAGCGGCAGGTCCTTGGACAGGCTCGCGCCGAAATAGGCGTAACCGGCTTCGCGCTGCTGCTGGTCGCCACCGTAGATGCTGCTCGCCTTGCCGCTCTGGACCAACGCGCGGTGCAGGCGGCCGCCGGGGACCTTGGTGAGCGCGGTGACGAGGATGTCGATCGCGGGAAAATCGGGATGCGAGCCCGGCGGCAGGTGATACAGCGCGCCGACGAGCTGCACCTCGCCCGCGCGGCGCAGGGTCACGCTGCGCTCGCCGTCCTGGGTCGGCTCGACGGTATAGGTGGGAATGAGTTGGCGCGCCGGCCGCGGCAGCGCGCCGAAATAGCGCTCGACCAGGGCCAGCGTCGCCGCTTCGTCGAACCTGCCGCTGACGAGCAGCACGGCGTTGTCGGGCTGGTAATACTTGCGATAGAACGCCTGCAGGCGCTCGATCGGCACGTTCTCGATGTCGGAGCGGGCGCCGATGATGGCGTGCCCATAGTTGTGCCACAGGTAGGCGGCGGACGCCATGCGCTCGGCGAGTACGTTGGAGGGGCTGTTCTCGCCCGCCTCGAATTCGTTGCGCACCACGGTCATCTCGCTGTCCAGATCCTGCTTGGACACCCTGGAATTGAGCATGCGGTCCGCTTCCATCTCCAGCGCCCAGTCGAGATTGCTGTCGTTGGCCGCCAGCGTTTCGTAATAATTGGTGCGGTCGTACGAGGTCGAAGCGTTGAAGCGCGCGCCGTGGCGCTGAAACTCGTTCTTGAGGTCCGGATGGCGCGGCGTGCCCTTGAACTGCATGTGCTCGAGCAGGTGCGCCATGCCGTATTCGCCGTAGCCCTCGTAGCGCGAACCGACGAGGTAAGTGACGCTGACCGTGAGCGTGTCCTGCGAGGCGTCGGGGAACAGCAGCAGCTTGAGGCCGTTCGGCAGCCGGTACTCGGTGATGCCCTCGACCGAGGTGATTTTGCGCATCGCCGTCGCGCCCGCACTGCCGGTCGGCGCCGCCTGCGCCGGAGCGAGCAGGAACGCAGGCAAAATCAAGGCAAGAAGCAGTGGGACTAGACGGCGCGGCATCGGGATCTCTTTCGTTTTGTCAGCCTGTACAAAGACAGGATTTTTCTGGATAGGTTCACCATTACATTAGCAGATAGCCGAACAGGTGCAGCGCGAGCATGCCGCTCACGATGGTGAGCAGGGTATTGCGCGTGCGCCAGGCGATGGCGCCGGCGAGGATGCCTGCGAGCAGGCGCGGGTTGTCCAGGCCGATGTGCACCGAGCCTGCGCTCAGCACCAGTCCGGGCACGACCACGCCGCTGATGGCGCCGAACGTCAGCACCCCGGGCAGGACCGGCAGGCAGGCTTTGACTGCGGCAAGAAATTGGGGGTGCAGCTGCAACGGGGGTGGAAGTACAGGGAAACGGCGCAGGCGCTATTCTACCGCGGCGGCGCGGCGGTACCCCCGGGGTCTTGAAATTTCCGCCGGCCGCCCGCATTTACGCACACAAGCACAACCGTCTCTGGAGAATTCATGTCCGCCACCACCACCAAGGAAACCCTGGGCTTCCAGGCCGAAGTCAAACAGCTGCTGCACCTGATGATCCACTCCTTGTACAGCAACAAGGAGATTTTTCTGCGCGAACTGATTTCGAATGCGTCCGACGCCGCGGACAAGCTGCGCTTCGAGGCGCTGTCCGATGCCTCGCTCTACGGCACGGATGCGGACCTCAGGATACGCATCAGTTTCGACAAGGCTGCGCGCACCCTGACCGTGTCCGATAACGGCATCGGCATGTCGCGCGATGAGGTCGTCGCCAACATCGGCACCATCGCGAAATCGGGCACGCGCGAATTCTTCCAGGCGCTCACCGGCGACCAGGCCAAGGACGCCCATCTG
>JAJZUK010000214.1 GCA_021847125.1 Pseudomonadota bacterium
ACACGTGCAGGCGTTCCTTGACGGTGTCGGCCTGGTCGTCCTGGCGCAGGATCAGGGGCTCGCCGGTCAGATCGTCCTTGTCCGCAAGCTTGGGCGGATTGAACTTGACATGGTAGGTGCGTCCGGAGGCGGGGTGCACGCGTCTGCCGCTCATGCGCAGGACGATTTCCTCGTCGGGAACCTCGATCTCGATCACGTAGTCGATGTGCAGCCCCGCGTTTTTCATGGACTCGGCCTGCGCCAGCGTGCGCGGGAAGCCGTCGAACAGAAACCCGCCGCCGCAATCGGGCTCGGCGATGCGGTGTTTGACCAGGTCGAGGATGACGCCGTCGGGGACCAGCTGGCCCGCATCCATGAGCTTCTTCGCCTTCAGGCCAAGCTCGGTGCCGGCTTTGATCGCCGCGCGCAGCATGTCGCCGGTGGATATCTGCGGGATGCCGTATTTTTTTGTGATGAAGCTTGCCTGCGTGCCTTTGCCTGCGCCGGGCGGCCCCAACAGTATGAATCGCATTCTAGGCTCCTAGTAATCGCTGCACTTTTCTCATCGCGCCGCCTGCATCAGACAGGACCCGTCTCCGCGGCAAAGCTGCGGCGCACGCGCTCCAGGTCTTCGACGGTGTCCACGCCCGACTCCGGGGCGCTCGCGGTCACGGCAACGGCGATGCGATAACCGTGCCACAGCGCGCGCAGTTGCTCCAGTGCCTCGAAGCGTTCGATCGCGGCCGGCTCCAGCCGGTTATACAGGCGCAAAAACCGGGCGCGATAGGCATAGATGCCGATATGGCGGTAGCTTGGCAGCCCCGCCGGCAGCGCGCCTTGATTTAACGCAAGACTATCTCGGGGATAGGGAATGGGTGCGCGGCTGAAGTACAGGGCGTGGCCGCCGTGATCGAGCACTACCTTGACCGCATTGGGATTGAGCAGCGTCTCGACGTCGGTGATCGGGTGACAGGCCGTGGCGATGCTTGCCGTTGCGTGTTCGTCCAGCGACTGCGCCACCGCGCGGATCAACTCGGGCGCGATCAAGGGCTCGTCGCCCTGCACGTTGACCACGATTTCGTCTGCGGCGAGGCCCAGCTGTTCGGCCACCTCGGCGATGCGGTCGGTCCCCGTGGCATGGTCGCTGCGGGTCATCAGGGCCTGATGGCCGTGGCTGCGTACCGCGTCGAACACCTGCTGATGGTCGGTTGCGACCCATACCGCTTTGGCGCCGCTTGCGCGCGCCCGCTGCGCCACATGCACCACCATGGGCTTTCCCGCGATATCGGCCAGCGGCTTGGCGTGCAGCCGAGTCGAGGCGTAGCGCGCGGGGATCACCACCAGGAACGGGCTGGATCGGCTCATGATCGGGGTGTGGAACAAGAAACAGGGCCTATAAAGCGATCATTTTAGCTGATTGGACCTATAAGCGGCAGATATCCAGGACCGATAGGCAAGCGCGCAAGGCACGACAGGCCTATAATCAGCGTTCGTTCCATCATCGCGGCTCCGCCAGGCGGGGACGCCCAATCCGGTAATCTGTGGACATATCAACGAACTTATTTTGCGTCAAAGCCGCTTCGCCCCCGCACTTCCAGCTGCAGGGTTTATGACCGCTCCCGCCACTTCTTTTTCCGATCTGGGCCTGCTGCCGCAGCTGCTTCAGGCCGTCGCCGAAAAGGGCTACACCGAGCCTTCCCCGATTCAGGCCCAAGCGATTCCCGTGATTCTGCAGGGGCTGGACGTCATGGGCGGGGCCCAGACCGGCACCGGCAAAACTGCGGGTTTCACCCTGCCGCTGTTGCAGCGCCTGGCGCCGCACGCCAATACCAGCGCTTCGCCCGCGCGCCATCCGGTGCGCGCGCTGATCCTCACTCCCACGCGTGAACTCGCGGCCCAGGTCGCGGAGAGCGTGCGCGATTACGGCAAGCATTTGGGGCTGCGTCCCGGCGTGGTATTCGGCGGCGTCGATATCGTGCCGCAGATCCAACTGCTGCGCTCGGGCGTAGAGGTGCTGGTGGCGACCCCGGGCCGACTGCTCGATCACGTGCAGCAAAAGACCGTCATGCTCGGACAGGTCGAGATCCTGGTGCTCGACGAAGCCGACCGCATGCTCGACATGGGCTTCATGCCCGATATCCGCCGCATCCTCGCGCTGTTGCCGGCCAAACGGCAGAATCTGCTGTTCTCGGCGACGTTCTCCGAAGAAATCAAGCGGCTGGCCGACACCATGCTGCACCAGCCGGTGCTGATCGAAGTCGCACGGCGCAACGCGGTTACCGAACTGGTGAGCCACGAGGTGCACCCGGTCAAGCGCGAGCGCAAGCGCGATCTGCTCGCGCATTTGGTGCGCACGCAGAATCTGTCCCAGGTGCTGGTATTCGGCGGCACGCGTTTGGGCGTCAACCGCCTCGCCTATCAGCTGCAGAAAGACGGAATTCATGCTGCCGCGATTCACGGCGACAAGTCGCAGGCCGAGCGCATACAGGCGCTCGCAGATTTCAAGTCGGGCAAGACCCCGGTGCTGGTCGCGACCGACGTCGCGGCGCGCGGCCTGGACATCGTGGAACTGCCGGTGGTGATCAATTTCGAGCTGCCCGGCGCGCCCGAAGACTATGTACACCGCATCGGCCGCACCGGCCGTGCCGGCGCCACCGGTCGCGCCATTTCGCTGGTATGCGCCGACGAGCACGAAAAGCTGGCGGCGATCGAGAAATTCATCAGGATACGCATTCCGCAGAGCATCGTTCCCGGTTTCGAGCCCGACGCGTCGGGCGTGTCGGTGCTGATGCATACCGAGCGCGAACGGCCCGAGCGCCGTTCCGAGCGCAGCAGCAGCCTGACGCGCAATGGGCGCGCGCACGGCCCGAAAGCCCCGGCCAAACCGGCGGACTCGATTTTCTCGGCGCCCTATGTTCCGAGCAGCAATGCTCCCGCGGCGCCAGAACCTTCCCGGCCGGCGGCGCAAAAACCGGGACGCCAGGTTGCGGCCTTGCTCGGCGGCCTGCGCAAGTCCGGCTGACGCAGGCGTCCTGGAACCGGTTTCTACCTAGATAGAAGCGAATTGCCGGAGCGGCGAATGGCGTTCCTGAGCGAAGATGCGATAGCTGCGCTGGGATTTGCACGCGTAGGCCGCGACGTGAAAATCAGCGAGCATGCGCGCATCTATCGTCCCGAGCGGATTGCGCTCGCGGACCATGTGCGCATCGACGATTTCTGCCTGCTCTCGGCCGGCGATGGCGGTATCGATATCGGCAGCTATGTGCACGTCGCGTGCTACTCGTCGCTGATCGGCAGGGAAGAAATAATCCTGCGCGATTTCGCCGGACTGTCGGGGCGGGTGTCGGTGTATTCGAGCAGCGAGGACTATTCGGGCGCGGCTCTCACCAACCCTACGGTACCCGATGCATATCGCAAGCTGCGGCACGGCAGGGTGCTGCTGGAGCGCCATGTGATCGTCGGTGCGGGCTCGGTGATTCTGCCCGGAGTGACGCTGGGACTCGCTGCGTCGGTGGGTGCGCTGACCCTGGTCGCGCGCGATCTGGAGGCGTTCGGCATGTATCTGGGCGTGCCGGCGCGCAAAATCGGCACGCGCAAGCAGGACCTGCTGCAGCTGGAGACCAGGCTGCGCGCGGCGCTCCAGCGCGGCGCTGCGGCAATTTAGAAGCTGTGTTCGGGGCCGGGAAAGGAGCCGTCCTTCACCGCGCGCACATAGTTCTCGATCGCCTGCTGGATGCTGCTTGCGCCATCCATGAAATTGCGCACGAACTTCGCTTTCCTGCCCGGAAATATGCCCAGCAGATCGTAGAGCACCAGCACCTGACCGGAGCAGTCGCGGCCCGCGCCTAT
>JAJZUK010000215.1 GCA_021847125.1 Pseudomonadota bacterium
ACGCGATATCGGGCCCGAACGAGGCGCAGTGCGTGTCTTCGTCCAGTGAGAATGTGCCGGGGGAATCGGGAGGGGGGGTCAGCGTGGCCTGGATCGCGCGCGGATGGTTGCCGCCGGCCTCGCTCACGCACAGCGAAGCGAGAGCGTCTGCGGGCAGCCGCGGCGTGAGCGCGCGCAGCGCCGCCTGATAGCCGGCGCAGAAGGCCCAGGCCAGGCGATCGGCGGCAAAGCCGCCTGCAATCGCGCCGGCGATCGGACGCGCATGACGCGCGCTGAGCGCGACCTGGCGCGGCCACCAGAGGCCGACGCTCGCGCATTCGGCGGCGACCGGCGCATCGCGCAGCAGGAATTCGAGACCGCCTTCGCGCATGCGCGTGGGGCTCAGTCGTCGAGCTTGATGCCTTGCGCCGCGGCGTGGCGCTCGGCCGAGAGCACGGCATTGCCGAGCAGCATGGCGACGGTCATCGGGCCCACGCCGCCCGGCACCGGCGTGATCCAGCCCGCACGCTGCAGCGCCGCGCCGTAGTCGACGTCGCCGGAGAGCTTGCCTTCGGCGTTGCGGTTCATGCCGACATCGATCACGACCGCGCCGGATTTGACCATGTCGCCGCCGATCATGTGCAACTTGCCCACGGCGCAGACGAGGATGTCGGCGCGCCGGGTGTGATGCGCCAGGTCCCTGGTCTGCGAGTGGCATAGCGTTACCGTGGCGCCGGCCTGCAGCAGCAGCAGCGCCACGGGCTTGCCCACGATATTGCTGCGGCCGACGACGACCGCCTCCTTGCCGCGCAGTTCGATGCCTGTCGTCTTCAGCATCTCCATGATGCCCGCCGGGGTGCAGGGCACAAAGCGCGAATGTCCGGCGAGCAGGCTGCCGAGGTTGCTCACATGCAGTCCGTCCACGTCCTTGTCCGGGGAGATGCGTTCGATCACGGCCGCCTGCGGCAGATGCGCGGGCAGCGGCAGCTGCACCAGGACGCCGTGGATGCCCGCGTCGGCATTGAGCCGGTCGATCAGCGCGAGGACCGCTTCGAGTTTGCTGCCGGCAGCGAGCACATGCTCTTCGGAGCGTAGGCCGGCCTCGCGGCAGGCCTTGATTTTGTTGCGCACATACACTTTCGAGGCGGGATCCTCGCCCACCAGGATCACCGCGAGTCCGGGCGCAATGCCGGCGGCATTGAGCCGGTCCGCGCGCAGCTTCCATTTTTCGCGCATTTTCTGCGCCAGTTGCTTGCCGTCGATGATGAGGGCCGTCATGCATTGCTCCGAAGTGCGCACGCAAGGCGCATGGGTTGGTCGGTATCCGCGCTGACGCGATTAGGCTTTGCGCAATTTTAGCAGGCTATTGAGCTTCGCTCTTTTTCGGGTAAGCTTGCGGCTCGAAAAATCGCGGGGACAGCGGCATCGATGTCGGCATCCAATTCATCCGCATTCGTAAGCGTGCGCGGCCACCAACTGGAGTACCAGCGCCTGGGCGCGGGCGATGCGCGCGCGCCGACCCTGGTGTTCCTGCATGAAGGACTGGGATCGATCGGGCAATGGCGCGATTTTCCCGCGCGCATCGCGCAGGAGACCGGCCTGCCCGCGATCGTCTATGCGCGCTATGGCTATGGCCAGTCTGACGTGCTGCAACAGCCGTTCGACATCGACTTCATGCACCGCGAGGCACTCGAATCCCTGCCCGAGCTGCTGCGCGCGCTCGACATCGAGCGCCCGATCCTGGTCGGCCACAGCGACGGCGCATCGATTGCGCTCATCTATGCCGGTTCCGGATATGCGCTGCGCGGCCTGGTGGCGCTGGCGCCGCACGTGTTCGTCGAAGACATCAGCATCGAAGGCATCGTGGCGGCGAAGCAAGCCTTCGAGTCCACCGACCTGCCGCAGAAACTCGCGCGCTATCACCGCGATCCGGCAAAGACGTTCTACGGCTGGAACGACGTGTGGCTCGCGCCCGCATTCCGCAGCTGGAATATCGAACGCTACCTGCCGGCGATCCGCTGCCCGCTTCTCGCAATCCAGGGCGATGGCGACGAGTACGGCAGCATGGCCCAGCTCGATGCGATCGCGCGCCAGACGGGCGGGCCGGTCGAGTTGCTGAAGCTGGAGCACTGCGGCCATTCGCCGTACAGGGACCAACCCGATAAGGTCGTGTCGGCTATCGTCGAATTCGTGCGGCGCTGCGCCGGCTGACGCGCTTCCGGCATCGGCGCCGGGTGGAATCAGTCCGGGATCCTATAGCCCGTTTCCCGGAACAGCTTGAGACAGGCATCGGCGACTGCAATATCGTAAGCGCTGCCTTTTCCACGCTCGATTTCGGCGAGTGCCGCCACCATGCCCAAGCCGGGGCGGTAGGGGCGGTGGGAGGCCATCGCTTCGACCACGTCGGCCACTGCGAGGATGCGCGATTCGAGCAGAAGCTGATCGCCTTTCAGACCTTGCGGATAGCCGCTGCCGTCCAGGCGTTCGTGATGCTGCAGCGCGACTTCCGCCACCGGCCAGGGGAATTGCACGTCCTTGAGCACGTCGTAGCTCGCCCGGGCGTGGCTTTGCACCAATTCGAGTTCGATCGGCGTCAGCCTGCCCGGTTTGACCAGAATCTCCGCCGGAATCGTGATCTTGCCCACGTCGTGCAGCAGCCCGGCGATGCGCAGGCCCTCCAGCCGATGGGCGTCGAAGCCGATAGCGGCGCCGATGGCCGTGGCGATATCCGCCACCCGCCGTTCGTGGCCGGCGGTGTAGGGGTCGCGCATTTCGCTCAGATTGGTTGCGACCTCGACCGTGCGCATGAACGCGGCTTGCAATTGGGTCAGGTGCAGTTTGACTTGCTCCTCCGCGCGCCGGCGCTGCACCAGGCTATACAGGTCCTGGCTGAATAGCCTTACCGTTTCCACATCGCCTGCCCCGTAGGCGTCGGCTGCATTGCCCACGCCGACGATCATGCGCACCCGCTGGTCTTCGATCACGGGGACGCTGATGAAGCGGCGTAATTCGGCGTGCCCTTGCGGCAAGCCTCTTATGCCGGCCGCCGTGGCGTAATCATTCACGACTACAGGCTGCTTCAAGCGCACGCAGTCGGCCCAGATGCCGGCGGCGGCGATCGGGTAGTGGCGGTCGAATGCCGCCTGGCAATAGTGCGCCAGGGTCGCGGTGCTCCACATGGCCAACTCGACCTGCGTCTGATCTGCGCTGACGAAATGCAGAAAGCCGATGGCGCTGCCGGTCAGCTGCTGCATCGTATCCAGCCCCTGCTGCAGCAGCGTGTTTACGTCGATCGCCTGGGCCGACACCGACAGCTGCAGCAAGGCCGCAGTGCGCCGCTCCGCGTGCTCGCGCTCGGTCACGTCGCGCGCGTTGATGACGATCCCGGCGATCAGCGGGTCCGCGAGCGCGTTGCGCGCGACCGATTCGAGCAGAATCCAGGAACCGTCTTTGCGGCGGAAACGGAATTGAGTCTTGTGCAAGGCGCCCGGGCTGCGAATGAGCTCGGCGTACCTGGCGTCGGCGTCGGCTGCGTCCTCCGGATGCGCGAGCTCGAGGTAGCTCCTGCCCATGAGCTCGTCGGTCTCGTAGCCGCCAAGCTGCCTGACCGAGGGGCTGATATAGACAATCGCACCGTTCACGTCGACAACGACCACCAGATCCGACGCGTGTTCGAGCAGCGCGCGAAAGTGTCGCTCGCGTTGCGCCAAGGCTTCCTGTATGCGATTGCGTTCGGTGATGTCCTGGATTACGTGCACGGAAAACGGGGCTTTTCCCGGGACGCCTTTAACG
>JAJZUK010000216.1 GCA_021847125.1 Pseudomonadota bacterium
AGCAGCTGATCAGCCGTTTCATCGATCGGCTCGGCGACCTGTCCGAAAGCACCGGCGGCTACCACGACCGCCTGGAGGGCTATGCGCAGAAGATACGCCAGACCGACGACATCAGTCAGATCAATGTCGTGCTCGACGACCTGCTGACGGACACGCGCGCGGCCCAGATCGACGCCGCGCGCACCCGTGACGAACTGATCGCGGCGCGGCGCCAGGTCGAAGCGGCCGAGATCAAAGTGAAGGAACTGGAACGCGAGTTGGCGCAGGCGAGCGAACTGGTGCAGGAGGACCAGCTCACCGGCGTGCTCAACCGCCGCGGCCTGGAGGATGCCTACCAGCGCGAGGCGGCGCGCGCCGAGCGCACCGGCAAACCCCTGTGCGTGGGCCTGCTCGACGTGGATAACTTCAAGCTGCTGAACGACACCCACGGCCACCAGACCGGCGACGAGGCGCTGCAGCACCTGGTGCGCGTCACCAAGCGCACCATGCGCCCGAGCGACGTGCTCGCGCGCTACGGCGGGGAAGAGTTCCTGCTGCTGCTGCCGGAGACCGAGCAGGACGAGGCGGTCGAGGTGATGGTCAGGCTGCAGCGCAATCTGACCAAGGCGTTTTTCCTGCACAACAATGAACGCGTGCTCATTACTTTCAGCGCCGGCGTGGCGCAGCGCCGCGCAGACGAGCCCCAGACCACGATCGTCGAGCGCGCCGACCGGGCCCTGTACCAGGCGAAGCGCAGCGGCAAGAACCGCGTCTGCCCGGCCTGAGGTTCGTGGTTCGTGGTTCGTGGTTCGTTGTTCGTTGTTCGAACCACGAGCCACGAACCACGAACCACGAACCACGAACCACGAATTGCGGCGGATTTCCCCCTCTTCTTCCGGTCTTGCACCCCCATGACCCGATGTTAGCCTAGCTCCGTCTGCCGACTCCCCGGACATTTCCGGGCGGCACGCTAAGGAGAGCAAATGATGGGAAGCGAATTGGACCAGGGCGTGCTGCGCCTCGCGCCCCCTCCCCGGACGGGAGGCATTAGACGCGCAGCGCGCACCTCGGGCAGGACACCGCTGGCCACAGCCCCGACCGACTATTACAAGCGCATCGAGACGTACGCCGAAAAGATCCGCGCGACCCAGGATGTGCGCAACATCATCGGCATCCTGGACGAAGCGCTGAACGAAACCCGCGCGCTGCACACCGCCAACGAAATGGCGATCGTGCGCCAGCAGGTGATCCTCGCCGAACAGCGCATCGAGCACCTGAAGGGCGAACTCGAACTGGTGAACAAGCTGGTGCGCGAAGACCAACTCACCGGCGCGCTCAACCGGCGCGGCCTGGACGACGCGCTGACGCGCGAGGCCGCGCGCGCCGAACGCGCCGACACGCCCCTGTGCATCGCGCTCCTCGACATCGACAATTTCAAGCGCATCAACGACACCTACGGCCATCAGGTGGGCGACATCGTGCTGGTGCACCTGGTCGCAATCATCAAGGAAACGATACGCACCAACGACCTGATCGGGCGCTACGGCGGCGAGGAATTCCTACTGCTGCTGCCCGATTCGCGACTGGTAGAGGCGGTCGCCGTCATGGACCGGCTGCAGCGCGAATTTGCGCGCAAACCGATCGCATGGGGCAACAAGACGCTGCTGGTGACTTTCAGCGCCGGCGTCGCCGCGCGCAATCCGGGCGAGGGCGAAAGCGCTCTCCTGAGCCGCGCCGACAAGGCCTTGTACGACGCCAAGCACTCAGGCAAGGACCGGGTGATCATCGCTTCCTGAAGCGCGGTCGTCTCCTGGCGTGGCGCGACGCCTCGGGCGTCGCCGGCGAAGTCAGCGCCGGATGCAATGTTATGTTGACATGGCATCATATTAAGGTTAGCGTAGCGGCATGAATACACCATTGCCGAAAGCAAAAGCCCGTCCGGGCCGCCCCAGAACGAATCCCAGGCCCAGACCCGAGCAACTGCGCATTGCCAAACGCAGCCAGCGCCAGCGCGATCGCGATGCCGGTTTCGCTCTGTGCCAGATCAAACTCCCGCAACACACGGCGCAGCGCCTGCGGCAAGCATTGGCCATACCCGGATTCGACGTCGAGCTTGAGCGATTCCTCGACGAAGCTATTGTTGACACGCGCCAATTTCCCAATTTGCAATTGTTGTGCTGGAACCGCACCGCGCCGCTACTGACCGAGCGTGACGCTCTCGGCCTGTACGAGCGCAATTGGCGCTTTGTCGATACCGAGACCATGCCGGAGGACGAACGCGCGCTGATTCGCAGGCTCGCCGAAAGATATGGTCGCGGCGTAATGAATGTCTAAACCCG
This sequence comes from Pseudomonadota bacterium, assembly GCA_021847125.1. Next base: position 2,319 of record JAJZUK010000216.1, read on the forward strand.
GCTATTCGCGAGCGCGCCATAACGCCGTGGACCAGATCCTGGCCAGGTTGAACGCCGACTTTCTCGCGCGCGCAAAGTGCTTTTTCGGCGGCGGCACCAGGATCGTACTAGAGTTGAACGAATATCGGGAATCGGCGGATATCGATTTTTTGTGTTCCGATCGCGAAGGCTACCGCGCCCTGCGCTCGACCATCCGGCCCGATTCGCTCGGTGAACTGGCACGCGCGCCGCTCGCGCTTCTACGCGAAGTCCGAGCCGATCAGTATGGACTGAGAACGGTCCTTCAGATCGACCATGAGCCGATCAAGTTTGAAATTGTGCACGAAGCCAGAATCGACCTTTCTGGGGCGCTCATAGAACGGCTCCATGTCCCCAGCCTGGATCGCATCTGTTGCTTCGCGGAGAAGGCTCTTGCCAACGCCGATCGCGGCCTGGACGAATCGGTCGCGAGCCGCGATGTCATTGACATTGCCTACATGATCGAGGCCTGGGGCATGCAAGCGTTTATTGAAGGCGTGCGCAGAGCCCGCGACGCCTACGGCAAAAGCGCCGAAGCGTCTCTTCGCGCGTCGGCACAAAAGCTGCTGGAGAAGAAAACATATTTCAAGAGATGCGTAGGCTCGCATGCCATCACTGATCCGAACACGCTCGCATCCGGCCTGCGCCGGATTGTTGCGCGGGGTTGGTGAAGCCGAGTCAGAGCAATTCTTTCCTCTTCGCCGGGACGATTCAGTATTCCGGAACCTTGCCGATATCGCGCTCCTCCCTGGCCACCGCGCCGCGCGCCTGCCGCAGCGCCCGCTTCCATGATCTACACCAGGGACGCCGACCGCCGACGCACAATCCTGTTTGAAAGCAATGGCTAAGCCGCCATTCCCGACGCACCGCGGCGGCGCCGACGCGCGATCCACGACCGCCCTTTGCAGGCAAACGCAAGAAAACCCTAAACCTTTTCCTGGGAGTATCCGATAACTGTTCCAACGGCGGTTTTGATGCTTCGGCGACGAAGCCAACCAACGTGACCGGCCGAACGCCGGATTTTCTCGAAAAACTGGTAAAGGAGATTCACCATGGCTTCAGTCATCAATACCAATATTGCTTCGCTCAATGCGCAGCGCAACCTCAACACTTCGCAAACCGCTCTCGCCACCTCGCTGCAGCGCCTGTCCTCGGGCCTGCGCATCAACAGCGCCAAGGACGACGCGGCCGGCATGGCCATTTCCAGCCGGATGACGGCGCAGATCAACGGCCTCAACCAGGCCGCGCGCAACGCCAACGACGGCATTTCCCTCGCGCAAACCGCGGAAGGCTCGCTGAATGCGATCAGCGACAACCTGCAGCGCCTGCGTCAACTGTCGGTGCAATCGGCCAACGCGACCAACAGCGCCTCGGACCGCGCCTCGCTGGATGCGGAAGCGGCGCAGCTGACG
>JAJZUK010000217.1 GCA_021847125.1 Pseudomonadota bacterium
AGGGGCATGCGAAAACCTGACACGGAGACGAGAAACTACTCCTAGGATAACTCATCGCGGCGCATTTCCCGCGAATTGCCGGTGTCAGGCGGCGTATTTTACCGAACGTATCTCCGTAATCGGCAGCATGGCGATGTCGCGCAGCTTCTCGTAGCGCTCACAGCTCAAATCCACCATCGCGCCCAGTTGCGAGTAGGACGAGGCAATAAAATGCTCCTGGCCATCCTCGCCCTTGCGGGTGATGCCGAAATCGACCGCGGCGCGCTTCTGGTGCGCCAGTTTGCTCAACAGGTTCTTGGTCGCCCAGATGGTGCCGTAGCGCGCAAATTCGCTCAGGCGGGACGCGTGGTTGATGGTGTCTCCCAGCACGGCGAATTCGACGCTGGTCGCGGTCTGGAACGTGCCCAGCCACTCCTGGCCTTCGTGCAGCCCGGTGTTCAGATACAGTTCGTTGAGCCAGTTCTTGCGCAGTTGCCACTTCTTGCTGATCTTCCGGATTTCAGACTTCAGTTCCTGCGCGCAGGCGAGCGCGTTGAAAATGTAGTCGCTGTCGGGCTGCGGGAAGAAGTAGTAGACCATGCCGTCGCCGACATGCTTGCCGTAGGTGCCATAGTACTTCCTGAATATCGGGCCCATGGTGGTCCAGATTTCGTTGATCAGTTCGAAGTACTCCTCCGGCGGCAGTTCGGAGCAGATTTTGACCGAGTTCTGCAGATCCGCGACCATCACTGCGAGCGGGGTGAGCACCGGCAGGCGCTTGCGCATCAAATCGCGGATCACCGCATCGCGCTGGCTCAGGAAATCGAGCAGCGTCGAGTTGTATTGCGCCGCCGGAATATAGACGACGAATATGCCTTCGCGGAAAAACGACGCGAACACGCGCCAATTCTGCGCCGGGCCGGCGCCGTCGAGTAACTCGATAGGAAAATCGAGGATGGGCTTGCGCTCGGAAGTGATCACCGATTCGTCGTACAGCCGCTCGGCCAGGGCAAGCGCCTCCCGGTCCAGGCCGCGCAGCAGTCCGAGGACGCTGCTTTTTGCCAGGCGGTTCTTGGCCAGGGCGAGGTGTATGCGCAGCAGTTCGGCGCCGGAATAGGCTGATTTTTCCGAAACGGATTGAAACAGCAACAGGAACAGGTTGCGCGCCTCGCTATGCGCGGGCAGCGTGTCCAGGCCGGAGAGAATGTGTTCGCGCGCGGCATCGTTGTACCAGGTCAGTTCGAAGTTGTAGTTCACCATATAGGCCGGATGGGGAACATCCTCCAGCGTAAGGCGCAGGGCGCGGCGCTTGTCCGCCGGTGTTTCCTGCGTCTGCGCCGCGGCCGGACTCTCCGCTGTCTCGGCGGCCTGATCGGCGGCTAGCTGCCCCCGCCCCGTTTGAGCAATTCCTATGCGCGCGACTACCTCGGCCATGGTCAGACCTTCCCTTTTTAGTCGTTGGACTTCTTCGATTTGATTGATCGCTTCCTCAGGAAAATACCCCATCATTTTGGCGTCGCCCTCTTCAGGCTGGGGTTGTTTGAGGATCGGCTTGGACAGTATTCCTAGCTTAATGTAATTGTTTAGCGTTGCACGAGAAATCCCTGTTTTTTCTATAATGTCTTTGCTGGATTTCATTTTACTTGGAGCGCATGCCCGGGCCGGGCTATGTGTTTTCCTTGGTTATTTATACTGTCTAAGTAATAATCTAGACAATTGTATAAATAATGTCAAGTACTATTTAGACAGTTTGATTTGCGCGCCCATTCCTTCCAGGCGGCGGCCGACCAGGCAAGCACCGGACCGCGCCCGATGGCTGTGATGGATGTCAAAGGCGCTGGACGCGCTTGGCGGTACATTGGTTAGTCCCTTTGCTATAGCGCGTCCAGCCATGTCGAATCCAATCGTATCCTGCCCCTCGCTCCCGAGCCGGCGCTTGTGCAAGCTGCCCATCTCCGGCTGCCACGGATGGGCGCGCAGGCCAGCATGAACGCCCCCGCGCCCCTGCCGACGGGAGAGCTCGCGCACCGCTGCGACCCGGGGCAATTCGCTTTTGCCACCACCGATGAGCTCGAGGACATCGGCGTCATTCCGGGCCAGGAACGCGCCATCGATGCGATTGAACTGGCGGTCGGCATAGAACGCGACGGCTATAACCTGTTCGTCATGGGTCCTGCCGGCTGCGGGCGGCATACGCTGGTGCGCCAGCGGATAGAAGCGCGGGCCAAGGGCGCGCCGCGGCCGTCGGACTGGGTCTACGTGAATAACTTCCCGCACCCGCACCGCCCCATCGCGATCGAGCTGCCACCCGGCCGCGGCGCCCAGTTGAGCAAGGACATAGCGCGCCTGGTCGACGAATTGCGCAGCAACATCCCGGCGGTGTTCGAGGGCGACGAGTACCGCTCCAAGGTCGACAGCATCGACACCGAATTCAAGGAACGCCACGAAAAGGCGTTTTCGGCATTGGGCGACGAAGCCATCGCCCAGGGCGTGGCCCTGCTGCGCACGCCGGCCGGGTTTTCTTTCGCGCCGGCCAAGGAAGGCGAAGTGCTGGGCACGGACGAGTTCGCCAAGCTGCCCGAAACGGAGCAGCAGCGCATCAAGGACGCCATCGAGGTGCTGCAGGCCAAGCTCGAGCGGCTGATTCGCGACACCATGCGCTGGCGCAAGGAGCGCCTGGAGCGGGTGCGCGAGTTGAACCGCGAGATGACGCTGTACGCCGTCGGTCACCTGGTGGATGAACTGAAGCAGCGCTACGCTGAATGGCCGCGGGTGGTGGAATACCTCGACGCGGTGCAGCGGGACGTCATCGAAAATGCCGACGATTTCCGCAAACCGGACGAAGAACCTTCGCCCATCGCGCAGCTCATGCACCAGGAGGAACCGTCGCTGCGGCGCTACCAGGTCAACGTGCTGGTGGACCACGGCGCGCCCGACGGCTCGCCGGTGGTGTACGCGGATCACCCTACCTTGCAGAACCTGGTCGGCCGCATCGATCACCTGTCGCGCCTGGGCACGCTGGTCACCGATTTCGCCATGATCAAGCCCGGCGCGCTGCACCGCGCCAACGGGGGCTACCTGCTGGTCGATGCGATCAGGCTGCTGACCCAGCCCTTTGCCTGGGAAGGATTGAAACGCGCGCTGCTGCGCCATCAGGTGCATATCGAATCCCTGGGCGAAGTGTACGGCCTGGTGAGCACGCTGTCGCTCGAGCCCGAGCCGATACCGCTCAAGCTGAAGGTGGTGCTCGTCGGCGAGCGCCTGCTGTTCTATCTGCTGCAGGCCTACGACCCCGATTTCAGCAAGCTGTTTCGCGTGGCTGCCGACTTCGAGGAGCACGTGGAACGCACCCCGGAGACCAGCCTGCTGTTCGCCCGCCTCATCGCCACGCGGGCGCGCGGCGACAAACTGCTGCCGCTCGCGCGCGACGCAGTCGCCCGCGTGCTCGATTTCGGCTCGCGCGCCGCGGGCGACACGCGCAAGATCACCGCCAATGTCGAGCGCGTGGTCGAACTGCTGCACGAAGCCGACCACCGGGCGCGCGAGGCGGGCAACGCCGCGATCGGCGCCGCCGCCATTCAGGGCGCCATCGACGCCCAGCGCCGCCGCGCCGGGCGCCTGCGCGCCCAGGTCCAGGAAGCGATCCTGCGCGGCAAGGTGCTGATCGCCACCTCGGGCGCCGTCGTCGGGCAGGTGAACGGCTTGTCGGTATTCGATCTGGGGGATTTCGCCTTCGCCGAACCGGTGCGCATCACCGCCACCACCC
>JAJZUK010000218.1 GCA_021847125.1 Pseudomonadota bacterium
GAACCGTAGCTATGACTTTTGGTTTTACTTTTACGGCTTTCCCCAGCCGCTGGCGGAGGGATTGAGCTAGGTTCGCACCCAAGTATCCCGAAAAACCGCCAGCGCCCGCAGCCTGGCGGTTTTTTTATTTATGGCCCCCCGCGCATAGAGCTGGCGCGGGCTGTTTTGAGGCGACTGCCTCGCGCTGTGCTGAGTACCGAGGAATTGGTTTTTGTTACCCGAGATCAAGCCATGACCATGACCGCCAGCGCATGCCACGCAAATCCGCCGACGCGGGCGGACGCAGCCGAACGGCCGCAGACTTACCGCTATCAAGGAGAAATCATGACGCACAAGGTCGACGACGTCCGCATCCGCGAAATCAAAGAGCTCGCGCCGCCGTCGCACGCGATTCGCGAGTTTCCGGTGTCCGACGCGGCCGAGCGCGTCACCTATGCGACGCGCCAGGGCATACACGGCATCCTGCACGCGGCGGACGACCGGCTGCTGGTGATCATCGGTCCATGCTCCATCCACGACCCCAAGTCGGCGCTGGAGTATGCGCGGCGCCTGGTGCAGGAGAAGGCGAGGCATGCGGCCGACCTGCTCATCGTGATGCGCGTCTATTTCGAAAAACCGCGCACCACCGTGGGCTGGAAAGGCCTCATCAACGACCCGCAGCTGGATGGCACGTTCCGCATCAACGAAGGGCTGCGCCTCGCGCGCAGCGTGCTGCTCGACATCAACGAGCTCGGCGTGCCGGCCGGCGTCGAGTACCTCGACATGATCACGCCGCAGTACATCGCGGACCTGGTGAGCTGGGGCGCGATCGGCGCGCGCACCACGGAATCGCAGGTGCACCGCGAACTTGCCTCGGGACTGTCCTGCCCGGTCGGATTCAAGAACGGCACCGACGGCAATATCCGCATTGCGGTGGACGCGATCAAGACCTCGCGCCAGCCGCACCATTTTCTTTCGGTGACCAAGGCCGGGCACTCGGCCATCGTCTCCACCAACGGCAACGAGGACTGCCATGTGATCCTGCGCGGCGGGCCCAAGCCGAACTACGACGCCGCCAGCGTCGACGCGGCGGCGAAGCAGTTGGCGGCGGCCGGGCTGGAGCAGCGCCTGATGATCGACTTTTCCCACGCCAACAGCTCCAAGGACTATCGCCGCCAGATGGATGTCTGCGCCGATGTCGCCGGCCAGATCGCGGCCGGCGACGACCGCATCATCGGCGTCATGGTGGAATCGCATCTGCAGCCGGGGCGGCAGGACCTGATCCCGGGCAAACCGCTCGCCTACGGCGTCTCCATCACCGATGCCTGCATCGGCTGGGACGACAGCGTGAAGATGCTCGAGCGCCTGGCCGAGGCGGTGCGCCAGCGCCGCCTGGTGCACGAGGCCGAAGAGTAGCGTTCACTGCCGACGCGGGGCGATATCGAACTTTTCCACAATCTGGTGCAGGCGCTGGGCTGGGAGGTGTGCGCAATTGCGCCCCTGATCATCCTGCTCGGTTATGTCATTTTCGGCATGGTCGGTTTCGGCGCCACGATCACCAACGTGCCCTTGTTGGCGCATCTGCTGCCGCTGCGCTTCGTCGTGCCGCTGGCGATGCTGCTCGACCTGTTCGCCGCCGTCGCGCTGGGCACGCGACTGCGGGGCCAGGCGAACCGCGGCGAACTCCTGCGCATCCTCCCCGGAACCGCGCTGGGCCTCGTGTTGGGCGTGACACTTCTGGTCGAATTGCCTCAGCGCAGCTTGCTGCTCCTGCTCGGCGGCTTCGTGCTCTACGCGGGCATCGGCAGCCTTGCGCGCAGGCCCGGTATCGGGCCGCTGCACCCCGGCTGGGCGATCCCGGCCGGTATCGCCGGCGGCATATTCAGCGCGCTGTTTGGAACCGGCGGGCCGATTTACACCATCTATCTGTCGCGGCGCATCGCCGACAAGTCGGAGTTCCGGGCGACCATGGCAAGGATGATACTGATCGTGGTGCTGGCGCGTCTGCTGCTGTTGGCGGCCTCAGGACTGTTGCTGCAGGACCATTTGCTGCTGGCAGCCGCGCTGCTTGCGCCGTTTGCGGCATTCGGCCTGTTTCTCGGCAATCGCCTGCATCACCGGCTGTCGGCGCAGCGTATCCTGCGCTTCGTCTATGCCCTGATCATCGTGAACGGCGCCGCGCTGATCCTGCGCGCCTGGTAGGCGCTGCCGCGCTTATAATCGCGGCCATGCAATCTTCCTCCGATCAAACCGCACAGCCGATGCGCCGCGCGTTTTATGTTGCGCTGGCGCTGACGCTGGCATTCAAGTTCTGGTTCGCGCGCACCCTGCCCATGACCGGGGATGAGGCCTATTTCATCTACTGGGGCGCCTATCCGGACTGGGGCTTCTACGATCATCCGCCCATGATCGGCTGGGTCCTGGCGCTGCTGCTGAAGCTGTCCTGGGCCGAATGGGTGGTGCGCCTGCCCGCGATCCTGCTGCCGGCGCTGGTGGCCTTGGCCATGCTGCGCTACCTGAAGGCGGTGGACGAAAGCAAGGCCTATGTTGCAGCGCTCGCGTTCCTGCTGCTGCCGGTGAACGTGTGGAACGTGCTCATCACCACCGATACGCCGCTGGTGCTGTTCTCCTTCCTTTCCGCTCTGTGCTTTGCCGCGGCGCTAAGGCGCGAATCGCAGCCGCTGTATGCGGCTTCCGGCGCCTTCCTCGGCCTTGCGTTCCTGTCGAAATATTTTGCCGTCCTGCTCGGACTGGCATATCTCGCGTTCGTGCTGATGCAGCCGGTCGGGCGGCGCGGCTGGCGCGGGCTCGCGACCGTGCTCGCCGGTGTACTGCCGTTTGCGCTGCTCAACGCCTGGTGGAATTACAACCATTGCTGGGTCAACTTGCTGTTCAACCTGTACAACCGCAACGACGATGCCGCCTGGCTGCCGCAGCATCCGCTGCTGTATGTCGCGAGCGTGCTGTACATGCTGTGCCCGGTCGCGCTGTACCAGATGTGGCTGGGCCGCGCTGCACTGCAGCAGCAGCTCGCCCAGCCGCAGCTGCGGTTTTTCATGTTCGCCTGGGCGGTGCCGCTGCTGTTCTTCGCACTGCTGTCGCTGGCGAAGCAGATCGGCCTGCACTGGCTGCTGTCTTTCGTGCCGCTGTTCTTCGTCGCCGCGGCGCTCACGCTCAGCGTCGCGCAGCTGAAGCAGTCTGCCGTCTATCTCGCCGTGTTCTCGGCCATCCACGTCGCGGCGATCGTGGGCATCAGCCTCGCGCCGATGGAATTATGGAAGAACAGCAGGCTCTACGACGGCATCGTATTTCACGTCAAAACCGCCGAACTGCTGCAGCGGCTCGAGCCGTATGCCGGCAAGTACGAATTCTCCGCCGACGGGTTTTCGCCCGCGGTGACGGCGTCCTACGCTTCGGGCAAGTACTTCTTCGTGTTCGGCACTGCGTCCTCGCACGGACGCCACGACGACATCCTCACCGATTTCCGCAAGCTCGCCGGCAGGAACATCCTGGTGCTGCGCAAGAATCCGCCCAGTGCGGCCGATTACCTGCCTTATTTCGCCCAGGTGGAGTTGCGCCAGTTCGAACTGCACGGCGCGACCTTTTATCTGGTGCTGGGGCAGGGCTTCGACTACGTGAAATACCGCGAAGGCGTGCTGCGGCCGCTGCGCGACCGCTACTATAGAATTCCGTCCTACCTGCCGCTGGGCCATTGCTACTTCTGCGAGCGCTATTTCCCCGATGAACCCTGC
>JAJZUK010000219.1 GCA_021847125.1 Pseudomonadota bacterium
GGAATCCGAACTGCGTTCGCGCCTGGTCTCTGCCGCAAAGCGTGAAGAATTCGCCGATCATTCGAGGAGCATCTACAAGATCGCGTACGGCACGATTGACGGCGGCGGCGTGGCGAAACGGATCTATTCCAGTCCCGACAACTGCGCTGGCGGACTCAGTGCCGCCTTCTACGTAGTGGTTGGCAGCGATGGGGTTTCGCGCGTTGTGTGCGACGGCGAAATCGACCTTTACGACGTTGATCACGTCGAGGACGCGCCCTGGTTCGATGGCAGTGCGGCCTCGCGTCGTGCGAATGAGTTCGTCGCTGTCGTTGAGGGCGACGAGGCGCAGGAGTTGCTGGCTGACCTTGACGCCGCGCAGGGCGATTTCGACGTCTACAACGCGCAGGCCTATGCGCAAGATCTCATGCGAATTTTCCTGCGGACCATCGGCGCTCCTCTGCGCTGTCACGACTTCTAAGAAGCGACGCCCCAGGGCTTCGGCCCTGGCCTTCTACCCCTGCGCGCCGGTGCGGTCCCGGCGTGCAACGACCGACCTCAAGAACCCGTCGCCGTGTAGGCGATCCGAATCACTCCCAACCATTAAGGAGCTACCCCATGAGCAAGTTCCAATTCATGCCCGACACCAACTTTGAAGGCAAGCGCGTCGCGCATATCGTGCTGGCCAAGCCCGAGAGCGAGGCCGTGAAGTTTTCGCGGGAAGAGGTGGATGCCGCCGTCGAAGATATGCGCGCCAACAGCTCGAACATCAGCAGCATCGAGCGTGGCGGCGTTTGCATCGGCCGCACGGACGCATCGTCGTGCCCCGATTTCGCGCTCGTCGCCCGCTCGAAGGATGGCCTGTTCCTGAACAAGCTCACCGTCGACGACGACGGCATGATCGAGTACGAAGGCATCCCGTTTTTCAGCGAATCGGTCCGCGCTCAAGCCGGCGAAAAGCTTCCGCGCATGTGCGCGAAGGCAGAGATTTACACCGAGCGAGTGCTGAATGGACGATCCGTCGAAAACGCGATGCGCTTCCTGGACGATGCCGCTGAAATCCTGGCTGGCTGATGTCATGGCCAGGGCTTCGGCCCTGGCCTTCTACCCCTGCGCGCCGGCGCGGTCCCGGCGTGCGACGACCCCGCGCGGCGCGGGCGGGGTGGTGTGGCAGGCGACCGAAAGCAACCCGACCCCAGGAGAAGACATGCGTACTTACACCCTCGAAAAGCTCGGCCTCGCACAAGAGGCCATCGCCCAGGCGCGCGCCGAGCTCGACAAACTGGCCGCCGGCCTGGCGGCCGTGGAGGCCGGAGGGCAGCCCGACAGGCGCCTGATCGACCGTGCGGAGGATGCGATCATGCGGATGGCGTATGCCGGTTGGAATGTCCGAAAGCTTGTCGCGAGCGAAACCCAGGAGCGCGGCGCGAATGGTCTGGAGCGCCGCACCGCCGACGATCCCGACAACCCGAAAGCTGTCGTCATGTACGCGCTGGTAAGCGACGAGTGCAAACGCCTTGCTATCGCCAGGCTGCAGGAACTGCTTCCTTAGCGCCTGCGATGTATGCGCAGCATCAGCCATCCAGCAGCGAAGACCCCGCAGATTTCCAGCGCAAGATTGACCAGCAGCGACACCACAACCGAATCCATGCCCACCCCCTCCCAGACCAGAAGGCTACTCGACCAGGCCGACCTGGCGGCGCGCGCGCCGGCGCCGGCCATTCCCTTCGACAGCGTCGAGGACCTGAGCCAGTTTTTCCTCTGGCCTCTGCTCACCGCACGCCAGCAATCCGAAACGCTGGCCATCCCCGGCCGCGCCGAACGGCATCGGCACTTCGCGCAAGCGCTGGCCGATGCTGGCTACCCGCTGCAACCGCCCGAGCGCGTCACCGCGCCGGATCTCGCTGCGGTCGTGGCGGCTTACCTGGCCGCGCTGGACGACGCGGAGCAGCTTCACGACGCCGGGGGCCTGACCGCCCGCGGTCACGCGCAGACCGTCCTGGGTCCTTTCCTGCGCTGGTGCAGCGCGCGAGCTGAGCCGGAGGCCTGACGATGTGGCGTGAGCTGTGGGACTCATTCGTGCAGGGCATGCGTGAAGGCTGGCAATTCTGGATTGCTTGCTACACGCCGTGGACATGGCGGCGGCGCTGGCGCGCCTGGCGGGCGTCGAGGGGGCCCTAAAACGGTCGGTTTTGATGCACCCCCGGCCGCCCGGCCTGATCCGGGCCTTTTCGGGGGCATGCGTAAGGAAACCCATCCCGAAAACAACGTCCCGCAAACTCGACACGAAACAGGACTATGACACCATGACTTGCACGCCAACGCCAACGCCAACGCCAACGCCAACGCCAACGCCAACGCCAACGCCAACGCCTGGCCTGCGCATTGGCTATGCCCGCGTCTGGACCGCGGAGCAATCGCTACCGCTGCAGCTCGACGCTCTGCGCGCCGCCGGCTGCAGCGTGGTGTACCAAGAGTACGCGAGCGGCGCGAAAGCCGGCGCCCACCGCCCGGCGCTTGCGCACGCGCTGAAGGCGCTGCGCGCCGGCGACACGCTGGTTGTATCGCGCTTGGACAGGCTTGGCCGCAGCCTTCCCGACCTGCTGGCCATCATCGACGACTTGGAGCGCCGGGGTATTTCTTTTGAATCGCTCTCGGAAAAGCTCGAGACCAGCAGCGCGACCGGCCGCCTCGCCTTCCATGTCTTCGGAGCCCTGGCCGACTTTGAGCACAACCTGATCCGCGAGCGCACTGGCGCCAGACTGGCCGCCGCGCGAGCCCGAGGCCGTCGAGGCGGCCGCCCGACGGCGTTGGACGCCGCGGCGCTGCGCGAGATCCGGACCTTGCACGACGCGGGGACCATCGCGCCCTCGACCATCGCGAAGCGCTACGGCTTCATCCGGACCACGCTGTACCGCTACCTCGACGCCACTCGTCCGGAGATTTCTTCCGATGCGAGCAAGACAAATTGACAGGGCGCCTGAGCGGTACCACCTAGAGCTGCCCGGCGAGTCCTTCGACGGCCTGGACCTGGCCGCCGCCTGGGCCCTGATCGAATGCGCGCACACCCGCGCAGCGCCTGGCTGCCTTGTGCGCTGGTGCATCCAGGGCACAAGGCAGCCAGCGTTCGTATCGCATTCGACCGGAAAAGCGCGCTGGAGGGCTATCGCGCCTCTGCCCGCCGACTTGGGTCGCTACCTCGACGAATTCGGCCTGGACGCCGCCCTGCGCGTCCTTTTCGCCGGCGCCTGAGGCGCGTTTGTCCCGTCGCGGGACAGCGGACATTACGCGAATACTAATTACTCTCGCGTAGTTGCTGCTGCAAAGTTAGCCAGCCTCCCTCTTTCCGGCCCGCTCCTGCCGCCGGCGCGACCAGGCGTAGATCGCGATGCCCGCGACGCCAATGGTGCACAGCACCGCCTCCCACGCGATCCCCAGATCGATCATCGTCTCATAGCTCACCGTAACCCCTTAAACAGTTTGCCGAAGGCTTCGGCCAAGGCTTCGACCAGCCTTGCCGGAACCATCCTAAACATCGAATCCATCCGCGCCGGCGCGCCTAGCTATGTCGCACGGCGACTAAGTAAGATCACGCGACATCCGTTCGCTTTTATGTGGTCCAACACTACCCGCTACGAGCGAACCCATGATCCTTACCCTTACAGTAGGTGGCGTCGGAAAAACGACAATCGCCCTGCAGCTTGCGCTGCACCTGACCCGCGCCGGGGGCGACGTGCTGGCAGTAG
>JAJZUK010000220.1 GCA_021847125.1 Pseudomonadota bacterium
AGTCATCGTCGGCTATCGCCGGGATGCGCTGATCGGACCGGTCGTGCTGGTGGGCATGGGCGGGCGGCTGGCCGAGATTTACCGCGACACCTCGCTGCGCTGCGCCCCGGTGGACGAAACTGAAGCGCTGGAAATGCTGTCCGAGGTAAAGGGCTTGGCGCTGCTGCGCGGCTACCGCGGCCTGCCGCGCGGCGATATTGCCGCGCTGGCCAGGGCGATCGCCGCCGTGTCGCGCCTTGCCCTCATCGAAAACCGAGTTGTAAACGAAGCGGAAATCAATCCGCTCATAGTGAAAGCCGACGGCGTGGTCGCCGTCGACGGACTTGTCATCCTAAAGGAGGAAACATGAAACGCTTAGTTATCGGATTTTTGTTCCTGATATTCGCCGTCAGCGCTGCAGCACAGGGAAGCTACCCCACGAAGCCGATACACCTGATCGTCGGCTACGCCGCGGGCGGTCCGACCGACATCGTTGCGCGCTTGGTCGCGGCAAAGATGACTGAGTCCCTGGGCCAGACCGTGATCGTCGAGAACAAACCCGGCGCGGGCAGCAACATCGCTTCCGAATATGTCGTCAAAAGCGCAGCCGACGGCTATACGCTGCTGGTCGGCTCGATCGCCAACGCAACCAACATGGTCGTCTACAAGCACCTCAATTTCGACACGCTGCGCGACCTCGCGCCGATCGCCCAATTGATGAGCGCGCCCTCGGTGCTCGTGGTGAATCCCGCGTTTCCGCCGAAAAACCTGCAGGAGCTGATCGCGCTGGCGAAGAAAAATCCGGGCAAGTACGCGTTTGCCTCCACCGGCAGCGGCGGCTCGCCCCACCTCGCCGGTGAAATGCTGAAAATGCGCGCCGGCATAGACCTGATCCACGTGCCGTACAAGGGCGCGGCGCCGGTGCAGGCTGATTTGATCGGCGGCCAGGTGCAGATGGCGTTCGAGACCGCGCTGTCGGTGGTGCCGCATATACAAAGCGGACAGCTGCGCGCGATCGCAGTGGCTGCGAACAAGCGCCTCGCGCAGCTGCCCGACGTGCCGACCATGGCGGAAGCCGGTCTGCCCGACTTCGAAGTGTCGAGCTGGAACGGCCTGTTCGCACCGGCGAAGACGCCGCCGGAAATCATCGCGCGCCTGCACCAAGCCGCGGTGAAAGCGCTGGCTGCGCCCGACGTACGCGAGAAGCTGACCGCACAGGGCGCTGAAACCATAGGCAGCACGCCCGAGCAATTCCGCGCCTATATCAAAGCTGAAATCGATAAATGGGGACCGGTCGCCCGCGCCTCCGGCGCGCGCGTCGATTAACATCCTGTGACAACACGAGAGGGAAGCTCCTCTCGTCTTACAGCTCAAAATAGAGTCGCCAGGGAAACAATATGAACTTTCAACTCACGCCCGAGCAGGAAGAGTTCCGCGTAGCGGTGCGACGCTTCGCCGAGCGCCACCTGAAGGCCGGCGCGCACGCGCGCGCCCACAGCACCGAATATCCCTGGGACGTGGCCAAACTCATGGCAGCGCAGGGGCTGCTGGGCATCACCATGCCCGAAGCCGACGGCGGACAGGGCGGCACCCTGATGGATGCGGTGATCGCCATAGAAACCGTCGCCTCGGTCTGCCCCAAGAGCGCGGATGTGGTGCAGGCCGGCAATTTCGGACCGGTGCGCGTGCTCGCCGAGTACGGCACGTCTGCGCAAAAGGAGCATTACCTCAAGCACATCCTCGCCGGCGAAGGCCTGATTTCGGTAGGCATGACCGAACCTGAGGCGGGCTCAGCCGTGACCGATCTCAAGACCAGCGCCACAGCGGAGGGCGAAGGCTTTCGCATCAACGGCAGCAAGGTATTCAGCACGCACGCGCCCTATGCCGACGTGATCCTCGCCTACGTGCGCTTCGGCCCCGGCGTGGGCGGCATCGGCTCGGTGCTGATCGACACCAAGGCCGAGGGCGTACGCTTCGGCCAGCACTCCGCCTTCATGTCGGGCGAAGAGTGGGCACAGCTGTATTTCGACAATGTGTACGTGCCGCCGGAAATGGTGGTGCTCCGCGAAGGCGGCTTCAAGAAGCAGATCGCCGGCTTCAATGTCGAGCGCATCGGCAACACCGCGCGCTCGCTCGCGCTCGGCCGCTACGCATTCGAGCAGGCGCGCGAGTGGGCGCTGCAGAGGAAGCAATTCGGACGCCTGCTGTGCGAGTTCCAGGGCCTGCAATGGAAGTTCGCGGACATGAAAATGAAGCTCGACGCGGGCCAGCTGCTGCTGTATCGCGCGGCGGCCAACGCAGACCGCGGCTTTCCTTCGGCCGAGGAGACTGCGATCGCCAAGGCGTTCTGCAACCAAGCCGGCTTCGACGTCGCCAACGAAGCGCTGCAGGTGATGGGCGGCATGGGCTACAGCCAGGAGGCGCTGGTCGAGTACTGCGTGCGCCGCTGCCGCGGCTGGATGATCGCCGGCGGCTCCATCGAAATCCTGAAGAACCGCATCGCTGAATCCGTGTTCGGGCGCACTTTCTCGCAGCGGCCCTAGGGTCTGTTGACATTCAGCACATGAGCGCGACGGGGGTAATTTGGGATGCAGCGCAAGGCGCGAGGAGCGCCGTTTGGTCATTCCAAACAAGCGACGAGCAACGCCGCGATGCGCCCAAATTATCCCCCGTCCCTTCGGGTTGCCTTCAAATGCGGCGCCTGCTGCGTTGCGCTCCTCGCCAAGGGAATCACCCTTGGCTTCGTCGCGCGCCTTGCAGTCATCCGCATTTGAAGGCAACGCGTCTCATGCGGTGAATGTCAACAGACCCTAGTGATCCCTACTTCGCCGGCCGATTGACGAGCGCGATGCCCGCACCGACCAGCAGCGCGGCGGCGAGAAACACCGCGGAGAGCGGTTCCGACAGCAAGATCACGCCGAGGGCCACGCCGAACAGCGGCGTGAGGAAAGAGAACACCGCCAGCGCATCTGCGGGTTTGCGCTCGGACGACACGGTCTAGGACTTCCCTGCTGCCCGAATTCGCACGCAGCGTGATGCTATTTCAGACCGAGCTGTTGCGCGATCGGCTGGGCGGGATAATGAAACGCGATCGGACCGTCGGGTTCGGCATGGATGAATTGATGCACCACCGGATTGTCGGAGTCGAGCATCGCTTCCGGCGTGCCTTCGCCGACGACCACGCCGTCGGCGATGACGTACAGGTAATCGACCAGCTTGAGCGATTCGCTTACGTCGTATGTGACGATGATGGAAGTGGTGCCCAGCGCATCGTTCAGGCGGCGGATCAGGTCGGCGATGACGTTGAGCGAGATCGGATCCAGCCCCGCGAACGGTTCGTCGTACATCGCCAGCAGCGGATCGTGCACGATGGCGCGGGCAAGCGCGACGCGGCGCGCCATGCCGCCGGATAGCTCGCTCGGCATGAGATTGCGCGCGCCGCGCAGGCCGACCACGTGCAGCTTCATCAGGATCAAGGTGCGGATCAGTTCCTCCGGCAGGTCGGAGTTCTCGCGCAGCGGAAACGCGACGTTCTCGTATACCGACAGGTCGGTGAACAAGCCGCCCGCCTGGAACATCATGCCCATCTTGCGCCGCAACTGGTACAGGCTGTCGGTATCGAGCTCGTGCACCAATTGGCCACCGACCCTGACCGAGCCTTGCGCCGGCTTCTCCTGCCCGCCGATCAGCCGCAGCAGCGTGGATTTGCCGCAGCCGCTCGC
>JAJZUK010000221.1 GCA_021847125.1 Pseudomonadota bacterium
ATACTCGACCATGGAATGCACCACGCTCTGCGGATGCACCACGACCTCGATCTGTTCCGGCGCCGCGCCGAACAGCCAGTGCGCCTCGATGACTTCCAGCGCCTTGTTCATCATGGTCGCCGAATCCACCGAAATCTTGCGTCCCATGACCCAGTTCGGATGGGCGCAGGCTTCGTCCGGCGTCACGTGCCGCAGCCGTTCCAGCGGAGTATCGCGGAACGGTCCGCCGGAGGCGGTCAGGAGCACGCGCCTGACGCCGTGACCGCCGAGGTCGCCGCGAAACGAATCCGGCAGGCACTGGAACACGGCGTTGTGCTCGCTGTCGATCGGCAGCAGCGTCGCGTGGTGCGTGCGCACCGCCTGCATGAATATCGGCCCCGCCATGACCAGGGCTTCCTTGTTCGCGAGCAGAATTTTTTTGCCCGCGCGCGCCGCCGCCAACGTGGGAACCAGCCCCGCGGCGCCGACGATCGCGGCCATGACGCAGTCGGTTTCCTCATGCGCGGCGATGCGCTCCAGCCCCTGCCGACCGATCAGGATTTCGGTCACACCGGGCTTCAGGCGCCGCGCCAGTGCATCGGCCTGGGCGGCCTGCGCCACTACTGCGTAGCGCGGTTCATGCCGCTGGCACAGCTGCGCCAGTTCGTCGATGCGTTCGTTCGCGCTCAGCGCAAAAATGCGAAAGCGCTGCGGGTGGCGCGCGGCCACATCCAGGGTGTTGAGCCCGATGGAACCGGTCGCCCCGAGTATGCACAGGTTCTGTGGCCGGGTCATAACAGGTAGGCCAGGGCCGCCAGCGGCAGCACGGCAGTCAATGCGTCGATACGATCAAGCACGCCGCCATGGCCCGGAAGCAGGCTGCCGCTGTCCTTTACCCCGGCGCGGCGCTTCATCGCGGACTCGAACAAGTCGCCATAGATGCCGATTGCGGCGAGCAGCCACAGGAATAACAACATGCCGAAAGCTCCGAAGCGCATCGACTGCAGCGCTGGTGGAAAATAGGCCTGCCACGCATAGCTCCACAGCAGCGCGTATGCGCTCACCGCCAGCACCGCACCGGCTACCCCTTCCCAGGTCTTGCCCGGACTGATCGAGGGCGCAAGCTTGCGCCGGCCAAAACGGCGCCCGGCGAAATACGCGGCAGTGTCGGAAATCCATGCCACTGACATCAGCAACAATAGCAGCAATGGTGCGCGGCTGCGCAATTCGACCAGCGCGAGCCAGGTCGGCGCCAGCACCACGAGACCGGTGAGCGCGGCCAGCCAGCGCGAGCGCGGCAGCCAGGAGCGCCATAGCCACAGCGGCACGACGGCTACCCAGAACACACCTGCGCCGATGTAGGCGGCGCCGCGCACTCCGAGTTGTGGCGCTGCAATCCCGTCTTGCATCGAGGCAAACAGCGTCGCGCACACCGCCGCCACGAGCACGACATACAGGCCGCTGGCGAGTTGCCCGAACTTGATCAGTCTGCCCCATTCCCATGCCGCGGGGATCACCAGTAGGCCGGCAAATACGGCCCAGGCGCGCGGCGGAAGCCAGAACAGCGCCGCCAGGAACAGGACCAACAATACCAGCGCCGTAATCACCCGCGTCCCGAGCATCGCTCAATGACTCCGGCAGGCTCGCACAATCAGGCGAGCTCGGTTTTCGATGCGGGCGCCCCAGCCGCTGACTCGAGTTGTTCGCTGGTGCGGCCGAAACGGCGCTCGCGCCGCTGATAGGACGCGATCGCCTGATCCAGCGCCGCCGCGTTGAAGTCGGGCCAAAGCGTATCGGTAAAATAGAATTCGCTGTAGGCAAGCTGCCACAGTAGGAAATTGCTGATGCGCTGTTCGCCGCCGGTGCGGATGAATAAATCCGGTTCGGGCGCGTAAGCCATGGCGAGGCAGCTCGCGAGCTGTTCTTCGGTAAACGCGCCGCGTTGTTCGGGTCTGGATTCGATCAGGCGCTGCATCGCCTGCAGCAGGTCCCAGCGCCCGCCGTAGTTCGCGGCGATGCTGAGCGTCATTTTCTGGTTGTCCCGGGTCAGACGCTCCGCGCGCTCGACCAGATCGGTGATTTTCCTGCCAAACGGCGCCAGATCGCCCACTACGCGCAGGCGTATGCCATTGCGGTGCAGTTTTTCCGCTTCCCGCTCCAGCGCCATCACGAACAGCCCTTTCAGCATCGATACCTCGTCGGCCGGCCGGCGCCAGTTCTCGGAGCTGAACGCGAATAGAGTCAGGTATTCGACGCCGCGCGCGACGCAGGCTTTGACCACTTCACGCACGATCTCCACGCCGCGCTTATGTCCGGCCGCGCGCGGCAGCATGCGCTGCTTGGCCCAGCGGCCATTGCCGTCCATGATGATGGCGATATGGCGCGGAATCGCCCGTACCTGAGGAATCTCGCGTGTCGAACTGGAAAACGGAGGCATGAAGGGCTCGGTCCGTATGGCGCGCGGGGTCAGACGGCCATCAGATCGGTTTCTTTGGCGGCGAGCAGTTTATCGATTTCGGCGATGAACTTGTCGGTAAGCTTCTGGATTTCATCCTGCGCGCGGCGCTCGTCGTCTTCGGATACCTCTTTCTGCTTGAGCAGCTCTTTCAGGTGATGATTGGCGTCACGCCGCAAATTTCTGACTGCGACCTTGGCGTTTTCGCCTTCGCTCTTGACCACCTTGATCAGTTCGCGCCGGCGCTCCTCGGTCAATGCCGGCATCGGCACGCGAATCAGGTCTCCCTGCGTCGCCGGATTGAGCCCCAGATCGGATTCGCGGATCGCTTTTTCGATCACGCTGGCCATCTTCTTTTCCCAGGGTGAAATGCCGATGGTGCGCGCGTCGATCAGCGTCAGATTGGCAACCTGATTGAGCGGCATCTGCGTGCCGTAGTAATCGACCGTGATGTGGTCGAGAATGCCAGTGTGCGCGCGGCCGGTGCGCACCTTGCCCAGGTCGGCTTTCAGCGCTTCGAGCGATTTCTGCATTTTCTGCTCGGCATTCTTTTTGACGTCCGCGATCATGCTTACCCCCTCTGTCTCAGCTATGTACCAGCGTTCCTTCGTCCTCGCCCATCACGACCCGCTTCAGCGCGCCTGCCTTGAAGATGCTGAAAACATTGATCGGCAGCTTCTGGTCGCGGCACAGCGTTAGAGCGGTCGCATCCATCACCTTCAGGTTCTGGTTGATCGCGTCGTCGAAGCTGACCCGCTCATAGCGCTTTGCCTGCGGATTGGTCTTGGGATCGGAACTATATACACCGTCCACCTTGGTCGCCTTGAGCACGATATCACAGCCCATTTCGGTGCCGCGCAGCGCCGCCGCGGTGTCGGTGGTGAAAAACGGGTTGCCGGTGCCGGCGGCGAAAATGACGATCTTGCCCTCTTCCAGATAGCGCATGGCTTTGCCGCGGATATAGGGTTCCACGACCTGCTCGATGTTGAGCGCCGATTGCACCCGGCCGTTCAAGCCGCCGCGGCGCATCGCGTCCTGCAGGGCGAGCGCATTCATCACCGTGGCCAGCATGCCCATGTAATCGGCCGTCGCGCGATCCATGCCCGCGGCGGCCGGAGCTACGCCGCGAAAAATGTTGCCGCCGCCGATCACGACCGCGATTTCCAGGCCCAGCGCCGCTACCGCGGCAATTTCGGCGACGATGCGGTCTATGGTCGTGCGATTGATGCCGTAGGCGTCCTCGCCCATGAGGGCCT
>JAJZUK010000222.1 GCA_021847125.1 Pseudomonadota bacterium
GGTCGCGGCCGATTTCGAGAAGTTCCACGAAATCATGGAGGAGGACAGCCCCGCCGAGTTGTTCGAAGCCAAGGGCGCGGAAATGTGGAAAACGAAGCGCGGACCGAACCACGTCTCGCTCGAGAAATGCAACTTGGGCCTCGGACCGGGCGTGGTCAAAGGCGCCTACGTGCAGATGCCGCGCTATTTCGCCGATGCCGGCCAGATGATGGATGCCGAGCGGCGCATCGTGTATTGCATGGTGACGCTGCAAGGGTTCAAGGAGGCGGATCTCGCCAACAAGCCGTTCAGCAAAGGCTCCTACCTGCCCGATCCGGTGGCGCTGGTCACTTACGTCGCCGGACAGTCGCGCAACATGAAAATCGCCGTGCCGCAGAAGCTGCCGCAGGAGCGCGCAGCCTACAAGCTGGGCGAGGAGATTTTCGATTACCGCGCCGGGCCCTGGGATTTCTCCTGCGCCAGCTGCCACGGCGAGGACGGCAAACGCATCCGCACGCAGAACCTGCCGAATCTCACCACGAACGAGGGGGCGAATCGCGCCTTCCAGGGCTGGCCCGGCTATCGCATGACCGGCGGCTTGATGCACACGCTGCAATGGCGCATGAACGACTGTTTCCGCCAGCAGCGTTTCCCCGAGCCGGGATACGCCAGCGAGACCATCGCGGACCTTCTGACCTACATGGGCGTCAACGCCAACGGGAACCTGTACAAGGGCCCGGGAATCAAGCGCTAGCCGGGGGAACAACATGAAAACATTCCAAGCATCGATATTCGGCTCCGCCGCCCTCGCCATCGCGTTCACGGCGCAGGCCCAGGACTACCGCGCCCAGGCCATCAGCATGATGAAGCGTGATTTCCACGCCAAAGGCATCGCCCACATGGACCGGCTGGACGAGGACGCGTTGCAACTCGTCTGCAATCGCAGCCATGACAATCCGCCCAAGGGAATCGCCGAAACCCTGCAGCAGGACCAGCTCGCGACGATCCAATATCCGGCCGACGGCAAGTTCCTCGGCGACTGGAAAGCGGGCGAAAAGATCGCGCAGAACGGGCGCGGCATGACCTGGAGCGACAAGGCCGGCCAAGTCAACGGCGGCAGCTGCTACAACTGCCACCAGATCGGCCCGGCCACCACGTCCTTCGGCGACATCGGCAACAGCCTGC
The DNA here is from genome assembly GCA_021847125.1 of Pseudomonadota bacterium. Next base: position 1,165 of record JAJZUK010000222.1, read on the forward strand.
TGCATTTCGGCAAGATCCGCGGCTATGGCGCGGATATGCAGAAATACGTCTACGGCAAGATCTACAACGCCAAGGCGTACAGCCTGTGTTCTAAAATGCCGCGCTTCGGCCCTTCCGGAACGCTGACCGAACAGCAGATCAAGGATCTGGTGGCGCTGCTGCTCGACCCGAATTCGCCGGTCAACAAATGATGCGCGTCCGGGCGTGAACCGGCGCGAGTTCCTGCATGTCATGGGCATGGCCGCGGCCTGCGGCCTGCCCCTGGCGCAGTTTTCCGGCCGTGCGCAGGCGCAGGACGCGGCGCGATTCTACGATCTGCCGCGCTTCGGCAACGTGCATGTTCTGCACTTTACCGATTGCCACGCGCAGCTTCTGCCGATTTTTTTCCGCGAGCCGAATGTAAATCTCGGCGTCGCGGACATGGTCGGCAAGCCGCCCCACCTCGTGGGCGACGCGCTGCTGCGGCATTTCGGCATCAAGCCCGGCACGGCCGAGGCCTACGCCTTTACCTACCTCGATTTCGAGCGCGCGGCCCGGACCTACGGCAAAGTCGGCGGTTTCGCCCACCTCGCCACGCTGGTGAAACAACTGAAAGCGAGCCGTCCCGGTGCACTGCTGCTCGACGGCGGCGACACCTGGCAGGGCTCGGCCACTGCACTGTGGACCCAGGGCCAGGACATGATCGATGCGTGCAAGCTGCTCGGCGTGGACGTGATGACCGGGCACTGGGAATTCACGCTCGGCGCCGAGCGCGTGCAGCAGGTAATCGAGCGCGATTTCAAGGGCAGGATCGATTTCGTCGCGCAGAACGTGAAGACCACGGACTTCGGCGACCCGGTGTTCCCGCCCTACGTGATCAAGACGATCAACGGCGTGCCGGTCGCCATCGTCGGCCAGGCGTTTCCGTACACGCCGATCGCCCATCCGCGCTACCTGGTGCCGGACTGGACCTTCGGCATCCAGGAGGAAACGCTGCAGCGCGCGGTCGACGCAGCACGCGCCAAGGGCGCGCAGGCGGTGGTCCTGCTGTCGCACAACGGCATGGACGTGGACATCAAGCTCGCCTCGCGCGTGCGCGGCATCGACGCGATCATGGGCGGGCATACCCACGACGGCGTGCCGGCGCCGGTGATCGTCGCCAACGCCGGCGGCAAGACGCTCGTGACCAATGCCGGCTCCAACGGCAAGTTCCTCGGCGTGCTCGATTTCGAGGTGGCCGGCGGCAAGGTCGCCGATTTCCGCTACCGCCTGCTGCCGGTGTTCGCGAATCTGCTTCCGCCCGAGCGCGAGATGGAGGCACTGATCGCCAAAGTGCGTGCGCCCTACACGGCAAAGCTGGGCGAGAAGCTCGCGCTGACCGAGGGCCTGCTCTACCGCCGCGGCAATTTCAACGGCACTTTCGACCAGCTGATACTCGAAGGTCTGATGGCCGAGAAAGATGCGCCGATCGCGTTTTCACCCGGCTTCCGCTGGGGTACCAGCCTGCTCCCGGGCGAACCCGTCCTGATGGAACATCTGATGGACCAGACTGCTATCACCTATCCCTACACCACCGTGACCGAAATGACGGGCGAGACCATCAAAATCGTTCTCGAGGACGTGTGCGACAACCTGTTCAACGCCGATCCTTATTACCAGCAGGGCGGCGACATGGTGCGCGTCGGCGGTTTGAGCTACAGCTGCGATCCGAACGCGAAAGCGGGCGCGCGCATCGCCGACATGGCGCTCAAAGGCAAGCCGATCGAAGCGGCGAAGAAATACAAGGTCGCGGGCTGGGCGCCGGTGTCGGAAGCGGCGAAGACGGCGGGCGGCGAGCCGATCTGGGAGCTGATGGCGCGCCACTTGCGCAGCCGCAAAGTGATCAAGCCGCTGCAGCTGGAGCTGCCGCGCCTCAAGGGTGTGCAAGGCAATGCCGGCATCGCCTGAGCGAAATAGTTGCGGCATATTCGTTTGCGCCGCATGCGACCACGAAACCTGCGCGCTGCGCGCGCCAACCGCGCTTTCTGTATGGATGAAAAACACATCCATACAGAAAGCGCGGTTATGGTTAGAACCAGGAAAGCGTGAGGGGTTTTTACAAGATCGTCGATTGCGTACGGATACGCTTCTAATCCGTGCGCAATCGACGATCCGCGCGGACAGCTTTTCGTCCGCGCCAAACCGCAACGCCGCAACGGGGCGCGATCCGGCTCACAAGGAATAAGGACTCCGGACGCTAAACCGCAGCGCCGCGCAGCACCCAGTCGCCGATCGCCTGCAGGATCTCGGACGAATCGCCGATCGCGGGCATCACCTGCAGATCCAGCCGCGGGTGCTGCTCGCGTATCTTCGCCACCATGCGCGGCAGGTCCTGCTTCAGATGGCCGCCCTGGGCCATGAACAACGGCACCAGCACGGCGCGCTTCGCGCCCTGCGCCACGACCCGCGCCGCAGCCTCCTCCAGCGTCGGCGACATGAAATCCTGAAACGCCAGCTCGACCTGCGCCTGCGGCCGCGCCGCCTGCAGCTGCCGCTTGATGAT
>JAJZUK010000223.1 GCA_021847125.1 Pseudomonadota bacterium
ACTCGTTCTCGAAATGCTCCAGCTCCTGCGCGAAGTTCAGGAATAACAGATCGACGTTCAGGGAAGCTGCACACTCTTCAACGAGGCGGCGCGCCTCGCGCCATTCGGCGGGCGATCGGGGTTTAAGGAGCTGCGTCAAAATAACTTGCCTCTTTTTGTTGGCTGTGACGGTGAGGAGCACTATGCGCTGCTACCGCTTCGGCAAATAATATCGTTAACTTATTTTGACGCTAGGCCTAAACGCCCTGACAAAGACCGCGATTCGCGGCGGCCTCAGCCCAGGATCAAGCGCGACCAGCGTCCTGGCGAACCAGAATTGTGCCCCCGCTCAGCCGCCAGTCGCCTTGCAATTGGCGTAGGTCACGCCGGCGCCGTCAGACAGCGCCGCCATGCCGTCTTTAAGTTCTAGCGTGTCGCTGCCGTTGCTGTAGCTGCTGCCCGAGGCGGCTTTGTTCAGGCGGAACTGGCGATCCGGCAGGATCACCCAGGCGGCGGCGCCGTTGTCCAGATAACGCACGAAAAAGTGCTTGCCGCCATCGCATTTGTAAGTGGTCGCGCCGGCCGGAGCGCGCGTCGGGTCCTGCTCCGGGGTGGCGCCAAAGGGCCACAGGCTGACACTGCTGCACGCGCTCAACATCAGGCTGGCGCAGGCAAGCGCTGCTGCGCGGGCGATACGAAAGTTCATGTGCGTTATTCCTCGCAGAAATGGGTGGCTGATACCGGGTGGCACGAGACCACGCTACAGGGTCACTTCGATATTGTCGATGAGCCGCGTCTTGCCCAGGTAAGCGGCGGCGAGCACCACCAGCTCGCGTTCTTCTGCCGCGGGTGTTTGCAGGTCGGCGCGGCGGCGCACTGCGACGTACTGCGGGGTCCAGCCGTGCTGCGACAGTTGCGCCATGGTTTCGAGCTCGATGCGCTGGAAATTGCGTTCGCCCTTGGCGATGCGTTCGCGCGCGTCCCCGAGCAGCGCGTACAGGCGCGGCGCCTCGGCGCGCTCGGCCGGGCTCAGATAGCCGTTGCGCGACGACAAGGCGAGGCCGTCGGCGGCACGCACCGTGTCGGCCGGGATGATTTCCACCGGCAGCGCAAGCTGGCGCACCATGTCGCGCAGCACCAGGTATTGCTGGTAATCCTTCTTGCCGAATATCGCCGCATGCGGCATGACCATGTTGAACAGCTTCAGCACTACGGTGGCGACGCCGCGGAAATGCCCCGGGCGGAACGCGCCGTCGAGGATGTGCTGCAAGTCGGAGGGTTCGACCACATAGGTCTGCGGCTCGGGGTAGATTTCCTTTTCGTCGGGCGCGAACACCACGTTCACCCCGGCGCTCCTGAGCTTGTCGCAGTCGTTCTCGAACGTGCGCGGATAGCGCTCGAAATCCTCCTTCGGGCCGAATTGCAGGCGGTTGACGAAAATGCTCACCACCGTGCAAGCGGCCTTGGGCTTGGCGATGCGTATCAGGTCGATATGCCCTTCGTGCAGATTACCCATGGTCGGCACGAACACGTTGTTGGGCTCGCCCTGCAGCCGCTCGCGCAACGTCGTGACGGAGGTGACTATGTCCATATTCATTCGCCCAAGTTGAAAAATTCGCGCTGCCCGCGCATGGCCTGGATGCGCTCGAGCAGCAGGTTGAAATCGGCGGGCCGCTCGACAAAATTGAGCCGCTCGGAGTTCACGATCAGTACCGGCGTTCCGCTATGGTGGTAGAAAAACCGGTTGTAGCTGTCCGAGACCAGCGCGAGGTAGGACTCGGAGATCGGACGCTCGAACTCCGCGCCGCGGCGCCTGACGCGCTCCACCAGCGTTTCCGTCTGCGCCTGCAGATAGATCACCAGGTCCGGCCGCGGCGCCTGCGGTGCGAGCGTGGCGTAAATCTGCTGATACAGCAGCAGTTCGTCGTTGTTGAGCGTCAGACGCGCGAACAGGGGATCCTTGTCGAGCAGGAAGTCGGACACCGTCACCTGCTTGAACAGGTCGATCTGGCTCAGCTCGCGCAACTGGTTGAAGCGCTGGAACAGGAAAAACAGCTGCGTCGGCAGCGCGTAGCGTTCCATGTCCTGATAGAAGCGCGCGATAAACGGGTTCTGCTCCGGATGCTCGAGCAGCAGGCCGGCATTGAGGTGTTCGGCCAGGCGCCGGGCGAGGCTGGTCTTGCCTACGCCTATGGGCCCTTCGACCACGATGTGGCGGTACTTTTCCATCAGGAGCGGAACATGAAATACACGGCGCCCATGATACACAGGGCGGCCCACAGATAGTCGAGCTTCAGCGGCTGCCGCATGTAGAACACGGCGAACGGCACGAATACCGACAGCGTGATCGCCTCCTGCATGATCTTGAGTTGCGGCAAGGACAGCTGGCCGTAGCCGATGCGGTTGGCCGGCACCTGCAGCAGGTATTCGAACAGCGCCACCCCCCACGAGATCAGGGCCGCGACGACCAGGGGCTTGCTGCGCAGCTCCTTCAGGTGGGCATACCAGGCGAAGGTCATGAACACGTTGGACAGCGTGAGCAGGACCGCGGTCTGGGCGACGACGGGGATTTTCATGCCGCGCAGAGCCTTTCGACGTTTTGATCGGCACAAGCGGCGAGCAGCGCCGCGGCCCGCCCCTTGCCCGGTATCTCGCAGTCGGGCGCGATTTCGGCCAGCGGCGCGAGCACGAATGCGCGCTCGTGCATGCGCGGATGCGGCACGGTGAGCCCGGGTTCGGCAATGCTTTGCGCCTCGTAGAGCAGCAGGTCCAGGTCCAGGGTGCGCGGTGCGTTGCGGAAAGAACGCTCGCGGCCGAAGCGCTGCTCGATGCCGAGCAGCGCGGCGAGCAGGGCCTGCGGCGCAAGCCCGGTGGCAAGCTGCGCCACGGCGTTGACGAAATCGGGCTGGTCGGCAAAGCCGACGGGGGCGCTGCGATAGAGCGAAGAAGCGGCCACCAGCCGCGTCTGCGGCAAAGCCGCCAGCGCCGCGAGCGCCAGGCGCAGCTTGGCCTTGGGCTCGCCGAGATTGCTGCCGAGGCCGATGAATGCGGTATGCATGGCTGTCAATGGACTAGCGCGGAACGCTCAAGAAGAAACCCGTCTCGGGCCGGACGTCCGCATCCTGCGCGCTTATTTCTGCGGCGCGTCCCCGCCGGGCGCGGGTTCAGCCGCGGCTCCGGCCTTGCTCCGGCGCCGGCGGCGCGGCCGTTTCTTGGGCGCTGTATCCTCGATCAGCATGGCATTGCGCTCTTCCAGCTCGGCGTCCTGGAAACGGGTCCACCAGTTGGCCAATTCCATCGGCACTTCGCCGCTTTCGGCGCGCAGCAGCATGAAGTCGTAGCCGGCACGAAAGCGCGGGTGGGTGAGCAGGACGATGGCGCGCTTGCCCGAGCGCTGCTCCAGGCGCGGCTGCAGCGCCCAGATTTCCTTCATGGTCGTGGTCAGGCGCCGCGGTATCGACAGCTTGTCGGTCTGCGCATCCAGCACCTGGTCCATGGCGAGGTACAGCGCAGGAATGGTGCGCATGTCCTTGCCCTCGTTGACTTTCCACGCCGCGAGCACCTCGTGCCAGAGCAGGGCCGCGAACAGGAACGCCGGCGACACCGATTTTCCGGAACGGATGCGCGTGTCGGTCTGGTCCAGCGCGAGGCGCAGGAAGCGCTCGCCGATGGGCTGCTCCACGATCACGTCGAGCAGCGGC
>JAJZUK010000224.1 GCA_021847125.1 Pseudomonadota bacterium
GACAGCAGCAGCGTTGATACCTTGGGGTTGATGAGGGCGCCGCCGAGCATGGTGCCGATGATGATGGAGGCGACCGTGAGCCCCTCGATCCAGCCGTTGGCGATCACCAGCTGCCGCGGCGGCAGCATTTCGGTGAGTATGCCGTACTTGGCCGGCGAGTAGGCGGCCGCGCCCAAGCCCACCACCGCGTAGGAGGCGAGCACGACCTCGTGCGGGCTGATGCCGAGCAGCGCAAAATATTCGTAGAAGAACATGAGCGCACAGCCGGCGATCTTGACGGTATTGGTGACGAACATCACCCTGCCTTTGGGCATGGAATCGGCGAACGCGCCGACGAAGGCCGCGAGCACCACGTAGGACACGGTGAAGAAGAATTTCAGCAGCGGCGTCATCCACGCCGGGCCCTGCAGCTGCACCAGCAGCGCAATTGCCGCGATGAGCAGGGCGTTGTCCGCGAGCGACGAAAAGAACTGCGCCGCCATGACGGTGTAGAAACCGCGGTTCATCTATGGGGAATAGGGGGATGCGCTATTGTAGTAAGAGGCAGGGCGCTTTATACCATGCTGCCGCCCGGGATCGCGAAAATTGCGCATCAGCTGTTCTTGCGCGCCGATTTATGATTCAATAAGACTGGATAATACAGCAAAGGCACGACCGGGCGGGCGTATGGCAGACAGACGATTGCAGGTGTTTCACGCGGTAGCCAAGCAGAGCAGCTTCACCAAGGCGGCCGAGACGCTGTTCATGACGCAGCCGGCGGTGACGTTTCAGATCAAGCAGCTGGAGGAGCACTTCAATACGCGCTTGTTCGACCGCGGACACGGCAGGATTTCTCTTACCGCCGCCGGCGAAGTGGTGCTGGAATACGCGGAACGCATACTCTCGCTGTCGGCCGAACTCGATACCCGCGTGAGCGAACTCACCGGCGAAGTGCAGGGCCTGCTGCTGATCGGCGCGAGCATGACCATCGCCGAGTTCATGCTGCCGCGGGTACTGGGCGAGTTCAAAGTCGCCTATCCGGGGGTCAAGGCACGCCTGACGGTGGCGAATTCCGAGACGGTCGAGCATGGCGTTGCGGCGCACAGCCTGGACATAGGCTTGATCGAAGCGCCGTCGCATCTGCCCAGCCTGTCGACCGAGGATTGCTGCGAGGACGAACTGCAGGTGGTGTGCGCGCCGGGGCATCCGCTGGCGAAGCTCAAGTCGGTGACGCCGAAGCAGCTGCTGCAGCATGCCTATGTCAGCCGTGAAGCGGGTTCGGGGACGCGCGAGGTGACCGACAGCTATTTTCGCCGCGCCGGATTTTCCGCCGAGGAAATGAACATCGTGATGGAATTGGGCAGTCCGGATGCGATCAAGGGCGTGGTGGAAACCGGCTTGGGCTATGCCATCATGTCCAAGGTGATCGTGGCCAAGGAAAAGCAGCTCGGCGCGCTGGTGTCGCTGCCGCTCGCGCCGCGGCTCACGCGCACGCTGTCGCTGGTCTATCCGAAGGAAAAGTTCCGCTCGCGCCTGGTCACCAGCTTCGTCGAGTTTTCCAAGGGCAGGCTGAAGAATTCCGTCAAGGGCTGAGCGGGTGATCCGCCGTCCAGTCCGTCCGGCAAAATAGATGCCGCGCCCGATCCGCGCCAGCTTCAGGCTGTCCGCCTTGAGGCACAATCTTGACGTAGTGCGCCGCCATGCGCCCAAATCCAGGGTGTGGGCGGTGGTCAAGGCCAACGCCTACGGCCATGGTCTGCTGCGCGCCGCGCAGGGACTGGACGCTGCCGACGGCTACGCGCTGCTGGATCTGAGCGACGCGGTGCGCCTGCGCGAGGCGGGCGTCACCAAGCCGATTCTGCTGCTCGAGGGCATTTTCCAGCCGGCCGATCTGGAGCCGGTCGATCGCTATCGATTCACGCCGGCGCTGCACGACTTCGAACAGATATTGATGCTGGAGCGCGCGCAGCTCTCGGCGCCGGTCGCGGTCTGCCTCAAGGTCAACTCCGGCATGAACCGGCTCGGCTTCGCCGGAACCCAGGTCCGCAACGCCTATGCGCGTTTGCAGGCCAGCGGCAAGGTGGGGGCAATCGGGCTGATGACGCATTTTGCCGATGCCGATGGCGCGGCGGGTGTCGCCGCCCAAATGGCGCGCTTCGCCGAATGGACCGCCGGCCTGCCGGGGGAGGCGACGCTGGCCAACTCGGCCGCGATTCTGCGTTACCCGGAAACGCACGCTGCCTGGGTGCGTCCGGGCATCATGCTCTATGGCTGTTCGCCTTTCGCTGACCTGAGCGCCGCTGAGCTGGATCTGCGGCCGGTCATGACGCTCGCAAGCGAGATCATCGCGGTGCAGCAGATCCAGCCCGGCGATCGCGTCGGCTACGGCGGCACGTTCGAAGTGCGGCGGCCGATGCGCATCGGCGTGGTGGCCTGCGGCTACGCCGACGGCTATCCGCGCCATGCGCCGGGGCTGGACGAGCGGAACACGCCCGTGCTCGTCGCCGGTGAGCGCACGCGCACGCTGGGCCGCGTGTCCATGGATATGCTGTGCGTGGACCTGAGCCACATCGCGCAAGCCCGCGTCGGCAGCCCGGTGACCCTGTGGGGCGAGGGGCTGTCGGCCGACGTGGTCGCGGCCAGCGCCGGCACCGTCAGTTACGAGCTCTTGTGCGCGCTCGCTGCGCGCGTGCCGCAGGTGGAAATCGATTAATGCCGCGAAGGAGCGGCTTGCGGGGCGCGTACCTTTGTCGCGGAGTTGCGATGTTGCGCGGACAAGAAACCGTCCGCGTGGATCGTCGATTGCACACGGATGAAAAAGCCATCCGTGCGCAATCGACGATCTTGTATAAAACCCAACACGATCCCTGTTTTTGCCATAACCGCGTCCTCTGTACGGATGCTTCTTATCCGTACAGAGGACGCGGTTGGCGCGCGTAGCGCGCAAATTTGCTCGAAGCACGCGACAGTCAGTAATCTAGACGCCGTACGTCATAATAGCTATATGGCCAAGATCAAATCCAGCTACGTCTGCACCGAGTGCGGCGGCAGCGCGCCGAAATGGCAGGGACAATGCCCCAACTGCGCCGCGTGGAACACGCTCGTCGAAACCGCGGCCGAGACGAGTTCGACGCACCGCTACAAGAGCGTCGCCGGCGCCTCCAGGCTGCAGAAACTGTCCGAGGTGAGCGCGCGCGAAGCGCCGCGGCTGCCCACCGGCGTGGTCGAATTCGACCGCGTGCTGGGCGGCGGGCTGGTCGCGGGTCAGGTGGTGCTGATCGGAGGCGATCCGGGCATAGGCAAATCGACGCTGCTGTTGCAGGCGCTCGCGGCGATGAGCGCCGAGCGCGCGGCGGTCTACGTCAGCGGCGAGGAATCGGCCGCACAAGTGGCGCTGCGCGCCACGCGCCTGGGACTGGACTCCGGCGGCCTGCAGCTGCTGGCCGAGATCAATCTCGAAAAGATCCAGGCGATTCTCGCCGATGCGAAAGCGGAAATCGTCGTCATCGATTCCATTCAGACGCTGTATTCGGACGCGCTGTCTTCGGCGCCGGGATCGGTGGCGCAAGTGAGGGAATGCGCGGCGCAGCTCACGCGCCTGGCGAAGCAGACCGGCACGACCATGGTGTTCATCGGCCACGTGACCAAGGAAGGCGCCCTGGCGGGGCCGCGCGTGCTGGAGCATATCGTCGATACG
>JAJZUK010000225.1 GCA_021847125.1 Pseudomonadota bacterium
GCGCCTTCGACTCCCTGCCCGCCGTGTACAGCCGGTCCTTGAGAATGTCGAGATAGAACCCGCCCAGGTCCTCGGAGCAGAAACCTTGCAGCTTCTGCGCCACGAAATGGAAATCGTAATTGTCGTAGTCGCGCACCATCGCCTGCTGCACCGACTGCGTCAGCGCCAGCGCATAGCGGTCGATCTCGAGCCATTGCTCCGGCGGCAGCGCGTGCGCCTGCGGATCGAAGTCGGCCGTATTGGCGAGCAGGAAGCGCAGCGTGTTGCGGATGCGGCGATAGCTCTCGACCACGCGCTTCAGGATTTCGTCCGAGATCGACAGTTCGCCCGAATAATCGGTCACGGCGACCCACAGGCGCAGGATTTCGGCGCCCAGGCTTCCTGCGACCTTCTGCGGCTCAAGCGTATTGCCCAAGGACTTCGACATCTTGCGCCCCTGGCCGTCGACGAAAAAGCCGTGCGTGAGCAGACCTTTGTAGGGCGGCACGCCGTTCAGCATGCAGGAGACGAGCAGGGACGAGTGGAACCAGCCGCGATGCTGGTCGGAGCCTTCCAGGTACAGGTCGGCCGGGAACTGCAGTTTCGCCCCGTGCGAGCCCGCGCCGGCCGCAGCCCCGCCGGGCCCGCCGATCACGGTCTGATGCGTCGAGCCCGAATCGAACCAGACGTCGAGCGTATCCTTGATCTTGACGTAGTGCTCGGCATCCGCACCCAGCAGCTCCTTCGGATCCAGCGTCTGCCAGGCTTCTATGCCGCCCTGCTCCACGCGCTGCGCCACCAGCTCCAGCAGTTCGAGCGTGCGCGGATGCAATTCATTGGTTTCCTTGTGGATGAAAAACGGCATCGGCACGCCCCATTGGCGCTGGCGCGACAAGGTCCAGTCGGGGCGGTTGGCGATCATGCCGTGCAGGCGCGCCTGACCCCAGTTCGGATAAAAGCGCGTGTTGTCGATGCCGCGCAGGGCGGTCGCGCGCAAGGACTCGGCGGGCTTCACGCCATTGAAGCCCGGCGGCTCGTCCATGGCCGCGAACCACTGGGTGCTCGCGCGATAGATGATCGGTGTCTTGTGGCGCCAGCAATGCATGTAGCTGTGGACGTAGTCCTCGGTATGGAACAGCGCACCGACTTCTTCGATTTTCTTGACCACCTCCGGATTGGCTTTCCAGATCGTCATGCCGCCGAAAAAGGGCAGCGACGCTGCGTATTTCCCGTCCGCCATCACCGGCGTCAGGATCTGCTCGTCCTTCATGCCGTAGCGGCGGCAGGAATCGAAGTCCTCCACGCCGTAGGCGGGCGCGCTGTGTACGATGCCGGTGCCGGTATCGAGCGTCACGTATTCGCCCAAATACACCGGTGCAAGCCGATCGTAAAACGGATGCCGAAACGCGATGCGTTCGAGCGCCTTGCCCTTGCACGAGGCGAGCACCTTGCCCGCGAGACCGTAGCGCGCGAGGCAGGCATCCTGCAGGTCCGCGGCCAGGATCAGCAGTCCGCGCTCGGTCGCGACCAGGTTATACACATGCTCCGGGTGCGCATTCAGCGCCTGATTGCCGGGTATGGTCCAGGGCGTGGTGGTCCAGATGACGATCCAACCCTTGGCGGCAGGCAGTTTGTCCAAGCCGAACGCCTTGGCAATTTTTTCCGGCTCGGCAAACGCGAAGCCGACGTCGATGGCGAAGTCCTTCCTGTCCGCGTATTCGACCTCGGCTTCGGCCAGCGCCGATCCGCAGTCGAAGCACCAGTTCACCGGCTTCAGACCGCGGTAGACGTAGCCCTTGTGCAATATTTTCCCGAGCGTGCGGATTTCGTCCGCCTCATTGCCGTAGGCCATGGTCAGATAGGGATGGTCCCAGTCGCCGAGCACACCCAAACGCCGGAAATCCTGTTTCTGCCGTTCGATCTGCTCCGCGGCATAGGCGCGGCACAGGCTCTGCGTCTTCTCCACCGGCAGGTGTTTGCCATGGTGCTTTTCGATCTCGCGCTCGATCGGCATGCCGTGGCAATCCCAGCCCGGCACATAGACTGCGTCGTAGCCGGCCAGGTTGCGCGACTTGACGATGATGTCCTTGAGAATCTTGTTGATCGCGTGGCCGAGGTGGATGTCGCCGTTGGCGTAAGGCGGCCCGTCGTGCAGGATGAACTTCGGCCTGCCCTTGGAGGCGGCGCGGATCTTCTCGTACAGCTTGCCCTCCTGCCATTGCTTGACCCAAAGCGGCTCGCGCTTGGCGAGATCGCCGCGCATGGGAAAGGGCGTGTCCGGAAGATTCAGCGTGTTCTTGTAATCAGCCATTTTGCATTCTAAAAAGTTGGATGGGTCGGATGGGTTTCAGCCGCCGCGCCGCGCATGAAAACGCGTGGCGCGTTCACGCGCGCTCTTTTGCCGCCAGGAACTCTTTGGCGATTTCGCAATCCCGGCCGATGCGCGCCTTGAGCGATTCGAGATCGGCGAATTTTTCCTCGTCGCGTATCTTATGCAGAAAATCGATGCGCAGATGCTGGCCGTAAAGGTCGCCGGCGAAATCGAACAGATGCACCTCGAGCTTCGCCCGTCCGCTGTCATCGACGGTAGGACGCAGGCCCAGGCTCGCCGCGCCGTAGCGCGTGCGGCCTTGCCCGTCGAGCGTGCGCACCGCAAAGATTCCGGATAGCGGCGGCCGGTTGTGCCGCAGCTGCACGTTGGCCGTGGGATAGCCCAGTTGCCGCCCGAGCTTGTCGCCGTGCACCACGCGGCCGCTGATGCTGTAGGGGCGGCCGAGCAGCGCCTCGGCCGCCGCCAAGCGGCCGGCGGCAAGCGCCGCGCGCACGGCCGAGCTCGATACGCGCACCCCGTCCTGCGCGACCGTGGGCATCGCTTCCAGGCCGAAACCATGCCGGACCGAAGCTTGCTGCAGCAGCGCGAAATCGCCTGCGCGGCGCGCACCGAAGCGAAAATCGTCGCCGATCAGCAGCCAGCGCATGCCCAGACCCGCGAGCAGCACCTGTTCGATGAAATCCTGCGGCGAGCGGCTGGCATAGGCGCGATTGAAACGGCTGACCTGCACGCACTCGATGTCCTGCGCCGCGAGCAATTCAAGTTTCTCTCTGAGCGAGGTAAGCCGCGTCGGCGCCGTTTGCGGCGCAAACAATTCCAGTGGATGCGGTTCGAACGTGAGCACGCAGGCTCTGAGGCCTTGCGCGCGGGCGCGCTCCTTCAGACGCGCGAGCATCACCTGATGACCGCGATGCACACCGTCGAAGTTGCCGATGGTAAGCGCAGTCGGAAACTGGCTGCGCTCGGAAATGGTGCGGCAAACCCGCATGTTCAGCATCCGCTTCGAAAAGCTAAAACGCTGAATTATAGCGGCTTTCCACCCTCTGCGGAAGGCGATTCGACCCTGCGCGCAGCGCGGCCGAACTCACGCCGGCGCGCCCGCGCGCGCGGCCGACCAGCATTTTGCGGCAAAGACGGTTGCCGCAAGGAACAGCAGCGAAAACCAGATCAGCGACCATTCCGGCACCTGCAGGCCCAGCAGCGGTTCATGCGATGCCGTGCATTCACCGCTGGCGTGAAACAGCCAGGGCAGCAGCTTGGCCGTGGGCAGATTGTTGACGAACTCCTCCAGCACATCGATACCACAGCCGAATTTCGGGTGGAACAGCACCCACACGTGGCGTATCGCGACACCCAAGCCG
>JAJZUK010000226.1 GCA_021847125.1 Pseudomonadota bacterium
GGCGAAGCGGGCGCTGCTGTTCTGGCTGGGCTGCGCTTTGTTTTCCCTCATCACTGCGGTCGATCTGGCCTACTCGCTGGGCGAGATCAAGAACGAAATCGGCTATGCCATGGCCGCTTATCTCAGTTTTCTCAGCGTGACGCGAACGCGGGCGGCCGCCGGCTATTTGCTCACGGCGCTGATCCTGGGCAGTCTGGTGCTCGCCGCACTGGCTTTGCGGGAGTTTGTCCTGTCGGATTCGACGTCGTGGAACGAGTTCGGACGTGCCGGCGGTTCTGGCAGTTACACCACCTATGTGCTCGCGCTGCTTCCGGCGTTGCTCTGGGCGGGCAGTGTGCTGCGGCATAGGCACCGCTGGAGCCTGATCGCGGGCTTGATGGCGCTGCAGCTGGTGGTTGCTGCGCTGGCTGGACAGCGCGCGTTTTGGCTGGCGTTTGCGCTGCAGGCACTGCTGGCGCTGTACTTGCTGCGCGCGCGCGGCTTCATCGCGATTTCGGCGGCGCGCATGCGCGCCCTCGGCGTTGCTGCCGTGGTGCTGTGCGTGCTGGCGATGGCAGGTGCGGCGGTCAAGCGCGATACGATAGGCTGGACCCAGGACCCGCGCATCGGCACCTGGCCGGGTGTCGCCGAGCGGATTCTGGAGCATCCGCTTGTCGGCAAGGGTTTCGGCCGGGAGATCATGAAGAAGGCCTACCCGGATCTGTTGCCGCGGAACTATCCCGGAATCCTGCACGCGCACAATCTGTTTCTCAATTACGGCATTGAAATGGCCATTCCGGGCATGATCGCAATTCTGCTGCTGCTCTTGGCGCTGCTGCGAAAGTTCTGGGAGCTGAGCCGGGCCGAGGATCGCGTAGTCGCCATGGCGGGCATCTGCGGCGTGCTGCTGGTGACCGGGGTGGTCGTGCGCAACCTGACCAATGATTTTTTCGTGCGCGATCTGGCGCTGCTGTTCTGGTCGATCGCCGGCATGTTTCTCGGCTATGCGCAGCATGCGCCCAGGGTGCCGGATGCAGACGGGCCACGCGATGCGCTGCGCGATGCCGGAATCTGAACGCCATGTCCCAGGGCAGCGTGTATCAGGTCAATCTGCAGCGCCAGTTCGGCGGCGGCGAAGTCTATACGCGTTTTTTCAGCCTGGCGCTGAGGGATCTGGGCTATCGGGTGGTGCTGTTCGTCAGCCGCAAGGCGGATTTCTGGACGAGACTCCTCCCTGCGGGCGTGGAGCTCGTGCGCGTGGATGGCCCTGCCGCCATCCTGCAGCGGCTGCCGCAGGAGCGGTCTTTGGTCCTGACCCAGACGGCGCTCGACGCCGCCACGGCGCAACAGGTGGCCGCGCGGCATGTGCTGTGCGGCTTCGTGCATATGCCGCTGTATGAGCGCAATCCGCCGGGACTGAGTCATTATCGCTTGCTGCTGCCGGTGTCGCGCCATGTGTCGGACAGCATCGGCTCGCGCGGCTACCAAAACGTTTATGCCCAGCCGCTCTACGCTGTGGCCGCCCCGCTGCATGCCGCGCAGGACGAGACCCTGGTCGCGCGCTCCGAATACGACTGGGACCGGCGCAAGCTGCGCGACCGCCTGCTCGGACTGGCCGAACCCTGGTGGCGTAAACGCCAGCCATCGGCGCAATTCAAGAAACGGCCCGGTGTTACGCTGGGCATCGTCTCGCGCCTGACTCCGATCAAGCAGTTTCCGCTGATGTTCGGCATCCTTGCGCCGATATTGGCCCGCTACCCGCAGCTGAATCTGGAAATATTCGGCAGCGGCGGTTACGCTTCGGTGCGCGATTTGCGTGCGAGCCTGGCCCCGGCGCGCAAGCAGGTGCGCTTCTGGGGGCACCAAGCCAACGTGGCCGCGGTCTACCCGCAGCTCGACTACGTGTTGAGCGGATTGCCGGAAAAAGAGGCGCTGGGGTTGAATCTGATCGAGGCCCAATATTGCGGCACGCCGGTGCTCGCCGTGCATGCGCCGCCTTTCACCGAAACCGTCATCGAAGCGCAGACCGGGTTTTTCTTCGCCGATCCGCGCCAGGACGGCGGCGCATCGTTCGCGCGGCTGCTCGAACGGCTCGTTGCCGGCGCGCCGCGTCCGGACCCGCGCCAGGCGACGGTGCACTTGGAGCGATTTTCCGTTGCGGCGTATCGTTCGCGGGTGGCGCAGCTGCTCGCCGCTGTCGCCCGGCTGCAGGAGGGGCTAGCATGCGGCAATCCGCGGCCGCAGCCGAATCTGCCGCGAAATGAGGAAGGGCCGAATGGTTAAGCTATTGCAGAAGCATTGGCGCCGCCTGAAGCGCTCCGTGTCGCGGCGTTTCCGGGAGCAGCTGTTGCCGCGCGGATACCGCAGGTTGGGCACGCGCTACGGCGGGTGGTGGGTCAATGCGCGCTTGTTGAGCAACTCCCCGCTGCTGATCGATTGCGGCCTGGGCGAGGATATCAGCTTCCCCCTCGCATTCCTGCAGACCTTCGGCGGGAACGTCGTGGGCGTGGAACCCAATCCGCGCAGCCTGGACTATTGCCGCGACCGGGTGCCGGGCGCCATGTTCGTGCTGCCCAAGGCATTCTGGTCGGAGGCGGGACAAAAGCTGGAGTTCCACCTGCCGCGCCCGCAGCAGGAATTGCCCAAGGGCGCCGACGGCGTCTCGGGCAGCCTGGACGGCAGCCACGAATATGCCGGCGGCAGACGGCTCGAAGTGGAAACGACGTCGCTGGCTGAAATCCTGAGCCAGCAGGCGCGTGGCGAATGCGATGTGCTGAAGCTGGATATCGAAGGCGCGGAGTATGAGGTTCTGAACCGGCTTTGCAGCAGCGGCGAGATCCGCAAGGCCGGCCAGGTGCTGGTGGAGTTTCACCACAAAGTGACCCGGCACGCGCTCGCCGACACCCAGCGCGCCGTGGCGCAGATGCAGCGCAGCGGCTTTCGCCTGGTGCATACGGAAGACCGCAATTACATATTCAGCAGGCGGGACCTTGGCCGTTAAGCCGCCGTCGTTTCTGATCATCAACGTTTCCCGCATCGGCGATACGCTTCTGGTCACGCCGGCGATTCGTGCGGTGGCCAAAGCGTTTCCTGGCGCGGCCATTACCTTCATGGGCCATCCGCAGCGCTGCGAGGTGGTGCGCCATCTGCCGTTTGTCGCTGCGGTGAAGGGCATTACCAAGAATTGGGCCTGGCTGCTCGGCCATGGGCGCGCGCAGGCTTACGATTTCGCCATCGTTTACGGCTACGATTTGCCGCTGGTGAAATATGCGCTGCGGGTGGCGCAACGCGTGGTGGCATTTCGGCAGAAAGACGCTGCGATCAATCAGCGGCTGTATCGCGCGGTGGAGCCCCCGCCGTTTCAGTCCATGCACTCGGCGCATATTCCGCTGCTGCTGACGCAGGCGCTGAACATCGAAGCCGACGGCTATCGTCTCGCCTATGCGGTGACGGAGCCAGAACGCACCTGGGCGCAGTCCTTCCTGCAGCAGCAGGTGCCGGCGGGGAAACGCCCGCTGATCGGCTTGCAGGTGGCGAGCTTTCCGACCAAGGCTTATAGAGACTGGCCGGTGCGCCATTTTGCGGCCTTGTGCGACAAAGTTCTATCCGCTTATGCGCAGGCGCATTTTCTGCTGCTCGGAGGCAAGGAAGAGTCGGCCAAAATAGCGGAATTGGAACAACACCTGG
>JAJZUK010000227.1 GCA_021847125.1 Pseudomonadota bacterium
TGCAGCTGCTCCAGGCGATGGTCTTGCTCCATCGAATGATCGAGCAGGCCCTGCAGCGCCTTCGCCAGCGGATCGTCGGCCGCCTTGGCCGTAACGGCATAGGCCGAGAAACCCAATTTGGCCGCTTTTTCCTCGCGCGACTTGTCCTGTTCGTCGAGTATGAAGCGCGCCGGGATGCCGACCGCCGAGGCGCCCGGCGGAACGTCCTTGACCACCACCGCGTTGGAGCCGATTTTCGCCCCCTCGCCGACTATGATGGGTCCCAGTACCTTGGCGCCGGCGCCGATGACCACGCGGTTTCTGAGCGTCGGATGGCGCTTGCCCTTGTTCCAGGAGGTGCCGCCCAGCGTCACCCCGTGATAAAGCGTGACGTCATCTCCGATCTCTGCCGTCTCACCGATCACCACGCCCATGCCGTGGTCGATGAAAAAGCGCCGGCCTATGGTCGCGCCGGGATGAATCTCGATCCCGGTCAGGAAGCGCCCGATATGCGATACCAGCCGCCCCAGCCAGCGCAGGTTGCTGTGCCAAAGCCAATTGGCGATGCGGTGTATGCGCAGCGCATGGAAGCCCGGATAGCAGGTCAGGACCTCCCAGGTGGAACGCGCGGCGGGGTCGCGGTCGAATACGCTGGCGATGTCTTCACGGATGCTGTTGAACATAAGCGTGCCTGGGAACACCCAGTCTCCTGTTCGATTGAGCTCCGATGCGATGTTGATCTAATTTATTAACTATCAACATTAATGCGTTGTTTTTAAATAGAACAACGCCACGCAATCGATGCGCTCACATGATTCATTCTACTAATCCCTAGTTATTTGGTCAAGTATTTTTGTCGAACGAATTCAGCATCCCGCGCAGGATGTTCACCTCTTCCTGCTCCAGCCGGGCGCGGCCGAACAGCCGGCGCAGGCGCGGCATCAGGCGCTTGGGATTGGCTGGATCGAGAAAGCCGCTCGCGAGCAGGCTTTGCTCCAAATGAATATACAGGTTTTCCACGTCTTCATGCCTTGCCGGCGCCGCTTCGGCCGCGGGCAGCGACTGCCCGGCCAGCGCCGCCACACGCGCCTCGTAGGCGAGAACCTGCACGGCTGCGGCCAGGTTGAGCGAGGAATAGCCCGGCTCCGCGGGGATGTGCGCGGCCGCACTGCATTGCAGTATCTCCTCGTTGGTCAGGCCGGACATTTCGGTGCCGAACACCAGGGCGACTTCGCCCTCCTGCGCCGCGGCTACCAGGCTTTGCGCCGCGCTGCGCACATCGGCCGATACATAGGCGAGTTCGCGCCGGCGCGCGCTCACCGCCAGCGCATATACCGTGCCCTGCAAGGCTTCGCTGAGGCTCGCGCACACGCGTGCGCCATGCAGCACGTCCACCGCCCCGCTCGCCCTCGCCTCGGCCTCGGCATCGATCGGCTTTTTCGGACTCACCAGGTAGAGCGCGCTCAGGCCCATGGTCTTCATCGCGCGCGCCGCCGCGCCGATGTTGCCCGGGTGCGTCGTGCGCGACAGCACCACACGAATTCGCGACAGCAGCTCTGCGCTCATATTAAAATCGGGCCTTGCGCGCAGGCCGCGAAAACAGGCAAAGACCCCACATCATATGCATCCCATGCTCAATATCGCGGTGAAAGCCGCGCGGCGCGCCGGCGCCATCATCAATCGCGCCGCGCAGGACCTGGACGCCCTGACCGTTTCGACCAAGCGCCACAATGATTTCGTCACCGAAGTCGACCAGGCGGCGGAACAGGCGGTCATCCAGGTGCTGTTGAAGGCGTTTCCGGACCACGCGATTCTAGCAGAGGAGTCCGGCGCGCAAGGCAAGTCGGACTATGTCTGGATCATCGACCCGCTGGACGGCACCACCAATTTCATACACGGCTTCCCGCAGTATTGCGTTTCGATCGGGCTGCGGCACAAGGGCACCTTGACCCAGGCCGTGATCTACGACCCGGGGCGCAACGAACTTTTCACCGCCACGCGCGGCCACGGCGCCTACCTCAACGACCGGCGCATGCGCGTATCGAAGCGCGCGCAGCTCGACGACGCGCTGATCGGCACCGGCTATCCTTTCCGCGAGATGGCGCACATAGACGCGTACCTGCCTGCATTGCGCCAGATCATGGGGCAGACCGCGGGCGTGCGCCGCGCCGGCGCCGCCGCGCTCGATCTCGCCTATGTCGCCGCCGGCCGGCTGGACGGGTTCTGGGAAATGGGGCTCGCCCCCTGGGACATGGCCGCCGGCTGCCTGTTGATCCTGGAAGCAGGCGGCCTGGTGAGCGATTTCAACGGCGACGGCAATTACCTCGACAGCGGCAACGTCGTCACCGGCACACCCAAGGTGTTCGCGCCGCTGTTGCAGATCATCTCCGCGCAGCATAAGAAATAAGGGCGCCATGCAATTGTTGCGCTCGCTGCAGACGTGGTTGGGCGGCAGCGCCGCAGAGCTGGAGGCGGCGATCCGGCTGCACGAAAGCGGTGATCTTGCCGGCGCCGAGCAGCGCTATCGCGCAATCCTGCGCTCGGACGCGCGCGACGCCGATGCCACGCACCTGCTCGGCCTCGTCGCGCACCAGCGCGGCGAGCATGCGCAGGCGGTCGCCCAGATCACTGCGGCGATCGAGCTCAAAGGCGACAAAGCGATCTACCACTTCAATCTGGGCAATGCGCTGGCTGCGCTCGATCGGCCGCAGCAGGCGGCAGAAAGCTTTCGCGCGGCGCTCAAACTGGATCCAGCCCATATTGCCGCCCGCAGCAATCTCGCCCACGCGCTCGCGCTGAGCGGCCGCCATCGAGAAGCGGCGGACGAGTTGCGTCGTCTGGAGGATCTGCAGCCGAGCGCGGCCACACGCTACGCGCTCGCCTCCGCGCTGATGCGCGTCGCCGATGCCGATCTTGGGGCGGCAGAGTCTTACGATGAGGCTGCCGCCCTGCTGCGCGAGTCTTGGCAGGAAGCAGACGCTCCGACCGAGGCCAGGCTCGCGCTGGCCTATTGCCTGCAGCAGCGCAAGCACTGGACCGAAGCCGCGGGGCATTACGAGGCGGTGATTGCGCTCCGACCGGCCGACCCGGCAGCGCACAATAATCTAGCGAACTGCTACAACCAGCTGGGCCGGATGGCCGAGGCGATAGGGCACTACCGCGAAACCTACCGGCTGGCGCCGGATTTTCCGCAGGCGCTGGCGAGCGTGCTCGCCTGCCTCAACTACGACCCGGACTGCACGCCCGAGAAATCGGCGGCCGAGCACCGGCATTGGGCCGAAAGAGTCGCGGCGCCCCGCTACCCCGGCACTTCGCACTTTGCCAACGACCGCGACCCCGACAGGCGCCTGCGCATCGGCTACGTCTCGCCGGATCTGCGCCGCCACCCGGTAAGCGCGATTTTCGCGCCCATCCTGGCAGCGCACGACCGCAGCCGCGTCGAGACGACCTGCTATTACAACTTTGCCGGCGAAGACGTAGTCACATTGCGCCTCAAATCGCTCGCGGGGCGCTGGCGCACAGTCGCGGGCGTCGACGACGACGCGCTGTGCGCGCAGATACGCGAGGACGGCATCGATATCCTGGTCGACCTCGCCGGCCACACCACCTACAACCGCCTGCTGATGTTCGCCAGAAAACCGGCGCCGATACAGGTGAGCTGGCTCGGATACTTCA
>JAJZUK010000228.1 GCA_021847125.1 Pseudomonadota bacterium
GCAAGAAAGCCGAGCAGGCGGTGATTGCGGCCAAGAACGAGGCGGAACAGGCGAATGCCGCCAAGGGCATGTTTCTCGCTACCATGAGCCACGAGATTCGCACACCGCTCAACGGTTTGCTTGGCATGCTGGAGCTGCTCAGTCTCTCGCCGCTCAAGGGCGAGCAGCGCGAAACACTGGAAGTCGCGCAGGATTCCGGACGCGGCCTGGTCCGGATCATCGACGATGTGCTCGATCACGCCAAGATCGAGGCAGGCAAACTCGAAATCCGGCTCGAGCCCGTGTCGATCGCCGAACTCCTGCGCCGGGTCGCGAATACCTACCACGCTGTGGCGAGCGCGCATGATCTCACGCTGAAGCAGGTCGTGGACCCGCGCATCAGCCCGTCGCTGCTGGCCGATCCGCTGCGCGTGCTGCAAATCCTCAACAACCTCGTAAGCAATGCGCTCAAGTTTACGGCCGAGGGCTACGTAGAGATTCGCGCGGAGCTGATCGAGCGAGCCGGCGGCGCAGACACCGTGCGCTTCCTGGTGAAAGACACCGGCATCGGCATCGCGCCGGACGTGCAACAGCAGCTGTTTCGGCCGTTCGAGCAGGCGGGGGCGGTGACCGCGCGCCTGTACGGCGGCACCGGGCTCGGCCTGTCCATCAGCCGCCGCCTGGCGCAGATGATGGGCGGCAGCATCCAGATGCAAAGCGCGCTAGGCGAGGGCACGACCATGAGTTTGACGCTCACACTATCGATCTCCGCGACCGCACCCGCTGAACAGGGGAAACGCGCGGCGATGCCCGCCAACAGCTTGTACGCTCCCGGCGAAAGCCCGCTGGCGCTGGCGGTGGACGATCACTCCACCAATCGCGAGCTGCTGGCGCGCCAGCTTGCCGCGCTGGGGCTGCGCGTGCGCAAGGCGGCGGACGGCGAGGAGGCGCTCGCGCTATGGCGTGGCGGCGGCTTCGGCTTGGTCATAACCGACTGCAACATGCCGGGCCTGGACGGCTACGCGTTGACGCAGGCCATCCGCGGCATCGAGGCGAAGGACGGCCGAGCGCGGACCCCCATCATTGCCTGGACCGCCAATGTGCTCCCCGGTGCGGTGGCGCAGTGCCGCGCCGCCGGCATAGACGATATTCTGACCAAGCCCGTCGAGCTGGCCGTGTTGAAGGAAACGCTGTCGAAGTGGTTGCCGTCCGCCGCGATGGCGATGCGCGGCCCGGATGCCGATGCGCGATCGAGCGCAGCGCAGGCCGCGCCCATCGATCTTGCGGAACTGAATAAGGTTGCCGCCACCGCTGCCGAGCGGGCGGAGATACTGCTGGATTTCGTGAGCCAGACCCGATCCGATCATGCCCAGCTGCAGGCGGCGGTCATGCGCGACCTCCCGGCTTGCGCGCGCATCGCGCATCGCATGAAAGGCTCGAGCCGGATGGTGGGGGCGCGGGAATTGGTGGTGGCATGCGAAGCGATGGAGCGCGCCGTTCGGCAGGGCAGCGCGGAGGACGCAGGGGCGGCGAAAAATGCGGTGGGGCGGGCGCTGGAGCGGCTCGAAGCGCATCTTGCCGCAACGAGCGCGCAGGCGAGGAGCGAACATGATCACAGCTGACGGCTTGATCGCGCTGGTGGTCGAAGACGATCATTTCCAGCGCCGAACCGTGGCGCGCATGCTCCGCTCTCTGGGTGTGCGGGAAGCGAGAGAGGCGGGAGACGGCAGACAGGCACTGGCGTCCATACAAGACGCCGCGCTGGTGGATATCGTGGTGTGCGATCTGGAGATGCCGGAGATGGACGGCATGGAGTTCATCCGGCACTTGGGCCAGGCGCACAGTGCAGTCTCGGTGATCATCGCGAGCGCGCTGGACAGGGCGCTGCTGAACTCGGTGGACAAGATGGCGCGGGCGTACGGCGTGCATCTGCTCGGGGTAATCGAGACACCGGTGACGCTCGAGGGTCTCGAAAACCTGATGGCTCTGCACCAGGCGCCTGGGCCCCAGCCGGCGCGCAGCCCTGCTCGCGCCCCGAGCTTCAGCGTCGACGAGATTCTTCATGGAGTGCGGGAGAAGCAGTTCGAACCGTTCTTCCAGCCCAAAGTGGGGCTGGCGACGGGCCAGGTCCTGGGCGCGGAGGCGCTCGCCCGCTGGCGCCATCCCGAGCACGGCCTGGTCGGCCCCTATGCGTTCATTGCGCCGCTGGAACTAAGCG
This sequence comes from Pseudomonadota bacterium, assembly GCA_021847125.1. The sequence goes on from JAJZUK010000228.1 coordinate 2,198, forward strand.
GAAAAATCGACGAACTTACGCTGCTGATGCTGGAGAAGGCCGCGCGAGCATGCCGCGCGTGGCGCGAGCGCGGAACGGAACTGACGGTGTCGGTGAACCTCTCGCTCGTCTCGCTGGCCGACACCATGCTCGCCGACCGGATCACCGGAGCCGTGCGCTCAGCCGGTCTCGATCCGCGCCACATGATCCTGGAGATCACCGAAACGGCCGCCATGACCGAGGTTGCGCCCGCCCTGGAAAATCTCGCGCGCTTGCGCATGCGCGGTTTCGGCCTGTCGATCGACGACTATGGAACCGGTTTCTCCAGCCTGCGGCAATTGACGCGCGTGGCATTCACCGAGCTGAAGATCGATCAGAGCTTCGTGACCGGCTGCGCGGCGAATCCTTCGTCGCGCGCGATCGTCGAGTCCAGCGTGGAAATGGCGCGCCGCCTGGGCATCAAGAGCGTCGCCGAAGGCGTAGAAACGCAGGCGGACTGGGATGTGCTGAATGCGGCGGGCTGTGATGTGGCGCAAGGCTACTTGATCGGCAAGCCGATGCAGGAGCAGGCATTTCTGGCGGGCTGAGCCGGCGGATGCATGGAGATCGGCTCTGCGCCTTATTTTCAGGGCAGCTTAGTGGTAGATCCAGTCGCGCGTGGGCGGCAGCGGGTTCGGGCGGCACGCCTTGACCGCCAGCACCTGATAGATGTTCATCCAACTGCGCGCGAAGCCGAAGGCGCAGCCCGCAAGATAGATCGACCAGATGCGGTAGCGCTTCTCGCCGGCGATGCGCACGGCCTCGGCGCGATTGCGCTCTATGTTCGCGGCCCAGTGCTCGCAGGTGCGGGCGTAATGCCGGCGCAGGCTTTCCACGTCGGCGATTTCGAAACCGGCCTCGGCCATTTCGCGCAGCACCAGGGATATGTGCGGCAGTTCGCCGTCGGGGAACACGTATTTGTCGATGAATTTGCCTATACCCATGCCGACGATGCGGTTGTCGGTGTGGGCGGCGGTGATGCCGTGGTTGAGCGCCACGCCGTCATCGGCGAGCAAGGCGCCAAGCCTGCGGAAATATTCGCCCAGGTGTTTGAGGCCCACATGCTCGAACATGCCGATGCTCGCAATGCGGTCGTAATAGCCGCGCTCCGGAATCTCCCGATAGTCCTGCAGCCGTACCTCGCAGCGTGCTTCGAGGCCTGCGGCGCGGATGCGCTCGCGCGCGAAGTCGCACTGATTGCGCGACAGGGTGACGCCGGTGGCGATGCAGCCGTATTTGGCCGCGGCGCGCAGAATCAACGCGCCCCAGCCGCAGCCGATGTCGAGCAGCCGCTGGCCCGGCTGCAGGTGTAGTTTGGTGAGGATGTAGTCGAGCTTTTGTTCCTGCGCCTGCTCCAGCGTGTCGGTCTCGTTGCGGAAATAGGCGCAGGAGTACACCAGGTTGCGGTCGAGAAACAGGCGGTAGAACTCGTTCGCG
>JAJZUK010000229.1 GCA_021847125.1 Pseudomonadota bacterium
CATCGATCTGGCGCAGACCGTGCGCTGGAAGGATGGCATCGTCGGCAAGCTCACCAGCGGCGTCGCCGCGCTGCTGAAGAAAAACGGCGTGCAGGTCGTCAGTGGCTGGGCCCGCATCGTCGACGGCAAGACGGCAGAGATCACGGCCGGCGCGGGGCAGGAGTCGCTACGCATCGCCTGCGAACACCTGTTGCTCGCGCCCGGATCGCTGCCGGTGGCGCTGCCTGCGCTGCCCTTCGGCGGCCGCGTCATCTCGTCGACCGAGGCCCTTGCGCCGCAAGCGCTGCCCAAGCGCCTGGTCGTGGTCGGCGCCGGCTACATCGGACTGGAACTCGGCACCGTGTATCGGAAGCTGGGCGCCGAGGTGACAGTGGTCGAGGCCTTGGACCGCGTGCTGCCGGCCTACGACGAAGACCTGGTCAAGCCCGTGGCCGCCTCGCTGCGCCGGCTGGGGGTGCAACTGCATCTGGGCTGCACCGTGCAGGGATGGAATGAAGACGGCGACGCGGTGCGCATCCGCGACGCGCAGGGCGCGGAGTCCCTGCTGCCGGCCGACCGGGTGCTGGTCGCGGTCGGTCGGCGGCCGCGCACCGACGGCTGGGGCCTCGCGACCTTGCTGCTCGACATGAACGGGCGCGCCGTGCGCATCGACGACCAGTGCCGCACTTCGATGCGCAACGTCTGGGCCATCGGCGATGTCACGGGCGAGCCGATGCTGGCGCACCGCGCGATGGCGCAGGGCGAGATGGTGGCCGAGATCATCGCCGGCAAGCGGCGCCGTTTTTCGCCCGCCGCGATTGCCGCGGTGTGTTTCACCGATCCGGAGATCGTGGTCGTGGGCCGCACGCCGCAGGACGCGGCGCAGGCGGGACTGGACTGCGTCCAGGCGATGTTCCCGTTTGCCGCCAACGGGCGCGCGCTGACGCTCGAATCCCCCGGCGGGTTCGTGCGCATCGTCGCGCGGCGCGACAACCACCTGATCGTGGGCTGGCAGGCCGTGGGCGGCGGCGTGTCCGAACTGAGCACGGCTTTTTCCCAGTCGATCGAAATGGGCGCGCGGCTCGAGGACATCGGCGGTACGATTCATGCGCATCCGACGCTGGGCGAAGCCGTGCAGGAAGCGGCGCTGCGCGCGCTCGGCCACGCGCTGCATGTCTGAAGTGGCGGCAGGGGCTGGGCTGAGCAAAAAAGCCGGGTTACTTCTTTTTCCGCCTAGTGCTGTTCTGGCGTATCCAGGCGGCGAAGTCTTCCTCGCTTATCGACCCCTCGGCTACGCGCAGCATGGTAAGTACGCAGTCCGCGTCGGCGGCTTCGAGCAGGTGCCCGTTCAAGAAAAGAAACAGCTCGGCCGCGACGAACCCAGTGCGCTTGTTGCCGTCGATAAAAGGATGATTGCGGGATAGGCCGTAAGCGTAAGCGGCTGCGCAGGCTGCAACATCTGGCTGGCCATAGGACGCAAGGTTTTGCGGTCGCGCCAGCGCCGATTCGAGCAAGCCTTCGTCGCGCACGCCCGCGCTGCCGCCGTGCTCGGCGAGTTGTTCCTCGTGAACGGCGTGGATGACCCCTGCGTCGATCCAGACGAAGCGCATTACTTGGCCAATTCGCGCAATACGTTGCGGCGGCGCTTCATGATTCCGCGCGCCGCGGTCATTTGTTTTTCGAACGCTGGGTCGTAGGCGGTAAGGCGAAACCCGCCCGGGGTTTCGGTCAAAAACACGCTGTCGCCTTTCGCCAGTTTGAGCTGTGCCAACGCTTCCTTGGGCAGCACGACGCCGACGGAATTGCCGACTTGGGTCAGTTTAAGGGTGAACATGGTACGCTCCGATGTTATTACAAACGTAATTATATAAGCGAAATCGGCTTTTCGCAAGGCATTGCATGGGCATTGCATGGGCAGCAGCAAATACTAGAACCGGCGGAACGCTTCCATTAAGATGCGCGATATGCCTGACGATCTTGCCCCTGGCTTTGTGAAATTCAGAGCGATCGACGCCGCCATCAAGCGGCTACGCGCGGCCATGCTGAAGCCGGCGGCCTGACGTGCCGCTTTCCTGGAACGAGATCAAGAGCCGCGCGCTCGCCTTCTCGCGCAAGTGGGAGGGGGAGACCTCCGAGCGGGCCGAGGCGCAAAGCTTCTGGAACGATTTCTTCGGCGTGTTCGGCATCGAGCGGCGCCGTGTCGCCATTTTCGAAAAGCAGGTCAGGCTCGCGCGCACCGGCGAACACCTGAAGCGCGGCCGCATCGACGCCTTCTGGAAAGGCATGCTGCTGATCGAGCACAAGAGCGCGGCGCAGGACCTCGACCGCGCGTTCGACCAGGCGGCGGATTATTTCGAGGGACTGCCGCAGCGCGACCTGCCGCGCTACATCGTCGTTTCCGATTTCGCGCGCTTTCGCTTGTACGACCTGGAAGCCGATACCGAGGTCGAGTTCCGGCTCGCCGACCTGCACAAGAGGGTCAAGCATTTCGGCTTCATCGCCGGCTACCGCACGCAGGAGATCAGGCCGCAGGACCCGGTCAACATCAAGGCGGCCGAGCAGATGGGGCGCCTGCACGACCTGCTCAAGGCCAGCGGCTATTCGGGTCATGCGCTGGAACTGCTGCTGGTGCGGTTGCTGTTCTGCCTGTTCGCCGACGACACCGGCATCTTCCAGCCGGCGCAGGCATTCCGCGCCTGGCTGGACGAGCGCACCGCGGCCGACGGCACCGACCTCGGGCCGCAACTGGCGCAACTGTTCCAGGTGCTGAACCAGGCGGACGAGGCTCGTCCGAATACGCTGGACGAGCAACTGCGCGCCTTTCCCTACGTCAACGGCAAGCTGTTCGAGGAGCCGCTGCCGCTGGCCTCGTTCGACGCGAAAATGCGCGACAGCCTGCTCGACTGCTGCACCCTCGACTGGGGCGCGATCTCGCCGGCGATATTCGGCGCGCTGTTCCAGTCGATCATGGACGACAAGGCGCGGCGCAACCTCGGCGCGCATTACACCTCGGAAGAGAACATCCTCAAGCTGATCAAGCCGCTGTTTCTCGACGCGCTCTGGGACGAGTTCGAAAAAGCGAAGAGCAACAAGAACAAGCTGTTCGAGTTCCACAAGAAACTGCATACGCTGACCTTTTTCGACCCCGCCTGCGGCTGCGGCAACTTCCTCGTCATCACCTACCGCGAACTGCGCAAGCTCGAACTCGAACTCCTGCGCGTCGTGCACGCCGGCCCCGGCTCGCGTTTCCTGGACATCCACCAGGAACTGCAGATCGACGTCGACCAGTTCTTCGGCATCGAGATCGAGGAATTCCCGGCGCAGATCGCGCAGGTGGCCCTGTGGCTGGTCGATCACCAGATGAACGTGCGCGTTTCCGAAGAGTTCGGCCTGTATCTCGCGCGCATCCCGCTGAAAACCACGCCGCACATCGTCAACGGCAACGCGCTGCGGCTGGATTGGGCCGGAGTGCTGCCGCCGGAGCGGTGCAGCTATGTGCTGGGGAATCCGCCGTTCGTGGGTGCAATGGTGATGAGCGAGTCTCAACGTGGCGATGTTGCGTCTGTGTTTCAAGACCTCAAAGGCTACGGTGTTCTGGATTACGTAAGCGCTTGGTATTGGAAGGCCGCGAAGTACATCAGACATACTCAGATTCATGTCGGTCTGGT
>JAJZUK010000230.1 GCA_021847125.1 Pseudomonadota bacterium
CTTAAGCATTCGGCGACGCCACCTGCGGCGTGGAGCGCCTCCTCGGAGAAGTCCGTCTTTCCTTGATTTACGGGTGATTCCGTCTGTGTTGTCGGGTGCGGGCTACCGATACCGGGAAGCGGAGAAGGCAAATTCGCGGTAGAGCGCGCTACGCGGGCACTATCGGGCGCGTCGAGACCCGCGCGACATTGCCCAAGAAGCTGGCGGAAAAAGCAAAGATCACCTTGACTTGGTTATCAAGGGTTGATAACTTATCGGCGTGGCAAATCGCGACCAAAGTCTTGATGCTCTCTTGCTTCTCGATGGGGAGTCGTTCTTCGCCGACGAGGCGGGAATGCATTGGGTCAAGTTCGTGGTGAGACGGGTGCCGGCAACATCGGAACGCCCGCATGGCCTCGTCTACTCGTTGACGCTGCACGATGAAAGCGGCGTGCGCCTGCTTGGCTTCGACAACGCCCATGCGATTCGCGAGGGAGCAGGACCCGGTGCCCGGACGCGCATTGCTCATGACCACCGCCATGCCGGGGAGGCTGTTCGCTTTTATGCCTATCGGGACGCCGCCACTTTGCTTGCGGATTTCTGGAAGCAGGTTGATTCGATCTTGGAGAAAAGGAGCAAGCAATCATGAAAACGCTGAAAGTCGGCATTGCCACGCTCGATCAGTACAAGGCGCGCACCATGGCTATTGCACGCGGCGAGTACGTTCCCGCCGCGGGCGAGCCTAAGATCTGGTTTCAGTCTTTGCACACGCTTTCACAGGTGCTCTCTGACAAGAACCGCGCCTTGCTGGCCTTGATCGCGCAAACGCAGCCGGACTCCATCAATGATCTAGCCGAGAAAACCGGTAGGGCAAAGTCGAACTTGTCGCGAACGCTCAAGACCATGGAGCGCTATGGTCTGGTGCATTTTAAAAAAGGTGCTGGCCGTCAACTCGCGCCTCGGGTCAAATATTCCGGCGTCAAGCTGGAAATGATCTTTCACTGAGAGGACGTGGAAACCGGCTGCGCGGACATAAGGCGCGATAGATGACGATCAACGTGAGCACGAACCTGGAGTTGCTGGAGGCCGAAGTCCTGCGCTTAGCTCCTGGAGCGCGATCGCACCTGCTCGAGAGGTTGATCGCCAGCCTTGATTCAGACCCCGAAGTCGAGGAAGCTTGGGAGCGAGCAGCGGATCGACGGGAAGCTGAATTGGAATCCGGTTCGATTGTGGAAGTTCCAGGGCAGGAAGCCATCGCCCGGCTTCGAGCAAGACTGCCGCGATGACTTACCTGCCTGAAGCCACAGGGCCGTAAACAGCGCCGGCCACCTTTGCTGCATAGTAAGGACAATAGTGGCGAGATTAAGAGACAGCATCCCCGACCGGCCGGCGAGCCGCGACATCCGCCAACTCGCGCGCATCCTCGCATTTCTCGCGCCCTACCGCAGGCAAGTCGCAATCGCGCTGGTGGCGCTGGTGGTCGCAGCAGCCTGCGTGCTGGTGCTGGGACAAGGATTGCGCCGCGTTATCGACCGCGGTTTTTCCAGCGGCGACGCGGCCCTGCTCGACTCGGCGCTGATTGCGCTGCTCGCGGTGATCGTGGTCATGGCCATCGCCACTTACACGCGCTTTTATTTCGTTTCCTGGATTGGCGAGCGCGTCACGGCGGACATCCGCCGTGCGGTGTTCGGCCATCTGCTCGATCTGTCGCCCGGCTTTTTCGAGGTGACGCGCACCGGCGAGGTGATTTCGCGCCTGACCAACGACACGTCGCTGCTCGAAGTGGTGATCGGATCGAGCGCGTCGTTCGCGTTGCGCAACACCCTGATCATGGCGGGCAGCCTGGTGATGCTGTTCGTCACCAGCCCCAAGCTCACCGCGCTGGTGCTCTTGGGCGTGCCGCTGGTGATCGCGCCCATCCTGCTCTACGGACGGCGGGTGCGCAGCCTGTCGCGCGCGAGCCAGGCGCGCGTCGCCGATGTCAGTGTCTACATCGACGAGGCGCTGCACGAAATCCGCACGGTACAGTCCTACGGCCACGAGGACGAGGACCGCACGCGCTTCGGCGAGCGCGTGGAACAGGCGTTCGCCACGGCCGCCGAGCGCATACGTCAGCGCGCGCTGCTGATCGCCCTGGTGATGCTGCTCGCGTTCGGCGCGGTCGGCGTGATTTTGTGGATCGGCGGCCACGACGTGCTGGCCGGGCGCATCAGCGCGGGCGAACTCTCTGCCTTCGTGTTCTACGCGGTGCTGGTCGCGGGAGCGTTCGGCGCCGTGTCCGAAGTGATCGGCGACCTGCAGCGCGCTGCCGGCGCCACCGAGCGCCTGATGGAATTGCTCGCCACCGAGCCGCAGATCCGCGCGCCTTTGATCCCGCTGGCCCTGCCCGAGCCGCCGCGCGGGGCGGTGCGCTTCGAGCAGGTCAGCTTTCGCTACCCCTCGCGCCCGGACGTCATGGCGCTCGCGGATTTTTCGCTGGAAGTGAATCCGGGCGAGACGGTGGCCCTGGTCGGTCCCTCCGGCGCCGGCAAGTCGACCGTGCTGCAACTGCTGTTGCGCTACTACGATGCCGACAGCGGAGCGATCAGCCTGGACGGAATCGAACTGCGCCGCGCCGATCCGCGCGCCTTGCGCGCCCGCCTCGCGCTGGTGCCGCAGGACCCGGTGATCTTCGCCGCTTCGGTGCGCGAGAATGTGCGCTACGGCCGGCCCGCGGCCAGCGACGCCGAAGTCGGGGAGGCTTGCGCCGCGGCTTATGCCAGCGAGTTCATCGAGCGCCTGCCCGAGACCATGGACACTTTTCTCGGCGAGCGCGGCGTGCGGCTCTCGGGCGGACAGCGGCAGCGGCTGTCGATCGCGCGAGCACTGCTCGCAGACCGCGCGGTGCTGCTGCTCGACGAGGCCACCAGCTCGCTCGATGCGGCGAGCGAACACTATGTGCAAATGGCGCTGGCGCGCCTGATGCAGAACCGCACCACGCTGGTTGTCGCGCACCGCCTGGCGACGGTGCAGAACGCCGACCGCATCGTGGTCATGGACGAGGGGCGCATTATCGCCACCGGCACGCACGATCAACTGGTGCGCGAAAAAGGGCTGTACGCGCGGCTCGCTGCGCTGCAGTTTCTCGGCCGGGCGGAAACGGCGGAAGACACGCGTTCCTAGGGGCTAACGAGACGCGCAAAAAAGGCGTTTGCCGCCTGACCTGGGTTTGATGTACATCAAGGCCTATTCGGCTGGGGAAAGTAGAGTACGCAGGTCTTGACTTTCGCCTAGGCTGCACCGGTTATGGTGCGCGGCCCCGGCACTACCGATAGTCGACATCCCGTTAAAAAACAAGGGGGATTCATGCCTCAGGTCATAGGCGTACCAAAAGAGACAGCGGCCGGTGAAAAGCGCGTTGCCACCGTACCCGAAGTCGTTGAAAAGCTCATTAAGCTCGGTTTCTCGGTCAAGGTCGAATCCGGCGCCGGCGATGCAGCCAATTGCAGCGATGAAACCTACCGCGCCGCGGGCGCGCAGATCGTAGACAGCGCAGCCAAGCTGTGGGCGGAATCCGATATCGTCTTCAAGGTGTGCGTGCCGACCGCGGAAGAAGTCGGCCTGACGCACGAGGGTCAGACCCTGATCACCTTCATCTGGCCGGCGCAGAACCCTGAACTGATGCAG
>JAJZUK010000231.1 GCA_021847125.1 Pseudomonadota bacterium
CGCAGGTTCGACACGCCCGAACTGCAGGCGCTGCTCGCCGACATGCGTGACACCATGGCGCATCTTGCCGGGGCCGGCCTGGCGGCACCGCAGATCGGTGTCGGTCTGCAGGCGGTGATTTTCGGCGTCGCGCGCAACCCGCGCTATCCGCAGGCCGAGGAAGTCCCGGACACCGTGCTCATCAATCCGGTGCTGACGCCGCTGTCGGATGAGATGGAAGAGGATTGGGAAGGCTGCCTGTCGGTGCCGGGGCTGCGCGGCATGGTGCCGCGGCACGCGCGCCTGCGCTACCAGGGATTCGACGACAAAGGCAATCCCATCGACCGCAGCGTCGACGGCTTCCATGCGCGCGTGGTGCAGCACGAATGCGATCACTTGCTGGGCATCCTGTATCCGATGCGCATCCGCGATTTCAGCAAGTTCGGTTTCAGCGAAGCGCTGTTTCCGGGCGAAGATGTCCTGGACGAATGACGCGCGTCTGCGGCCTACTTGGTCTGCAAGGCGTCCAGAAGATCGCTTTCGAGCTGCAGCACCGTCCTGGAATTGGCCAGCGCCGCCCCTGAGACCAGGAACACGTCCTCGGCGCGCTCGCCCAGGGTCACGATCTTGGCCGTGATCAGGTTGATGTCGTATTTTCCCAGCACCAGCGCGATCGCATAGAGCAGGCCGGGCCGGTCGCCGGCGATGATGGAGAGCGCATAGCTCGCGCCTTTTTCGTCTGGCCGGAGGTTGACCTCGGGCGTGATCGGGAAATGCCGGAGCTGGCGCGACACGCGCCCGCGAGTGGGCGGATGCAGCGGCGTCTGGCGCTGCAGGCGGTCGGCGAGATCGGTCTCGATCAGATTGATCATGTCGCGGTAATGCGGATTGTTCCCCGGCCCCAGCAGCAGGAAAGTGTCGAGGGCATAGCCGTGGCGCGTGGTGTGGATGCGCGCATCCGCGATGCTGTAATTGATCTGCTCGAAATAGCCGCAGATGCGCGCGAACAGGTCGCGCTGGTCGCGCGTATAGATCATCACCTGCAGCCCTTCCCCGATGGGGGACAGGCGCGCCTTCACCACCGGCCGGTCGGTGTCGACGCGGTAGTGCAGGGTGCGCGTCTGCCAGGCGATATCCTGCGCGTCGTGGCGCAGGAAATAGGCAACGTCGAGCTGGCTCCACAGCTTGTCCTTGACCTCGTCCGACAGCGCATACAGGCGCAGCAGGCGCAGCGCCTCATCCTGCTTCGCCTGAAGGTCCTGCTCGAAGCCGATGCCATCCCCGCGCAGCAGGCGCCGCGCGAGCAAGAACAAGTCTTCCAGCAGTTTGCCCTTCCACGCATTCCACACCTTGGGGCTGGTGCCGCGCACGTCGGCGACGGTGAGCAGATACAGCGCGGTCAGGCGGCGCTCGGTTTTCGCGGTGGCGGCGAACGTACTGATGACGTCGGGATCGGAAAGATCCTGCTTTTGCGCCACCGCAGACATGCTCAAGTGATGTTCGACCAGGAACACCACCAGTTCCGTATCCTCGCGCGAGAGCCCGTGCGCACGGCAGAAACTGCGCGCGTCCTGCATGCCCAGTTTGGAGTGATCGCCGCCGCGGCCCTTGGCGATGTCGTGGAACAGCGCCGCGACGTAAAGCAGCCAGTGGCGCTCGAATCCCGCCATCAAACGGCTGCATTGGGGATACTCGTGCGCGAACTCGACCATGGTAAAGCGGCGCAGGTTGCGAATGACGGTGAGTATGTGCTGGTCCACGGTATAGGCGTGGAACAGATCGTATTGCATCTGGCCGACGATCCTGCCGAACGCAGGCAGGTAGCGGCCGAGGATGGAATACTGATTCATGCGCCGCAGCGCGTGTATCACTCCCTGTGGCTGCTGCAGGATTTGCAGGAACCGCGCGCGGTTGGCGGGATCGCGGCGGAAACGCGCGTCGATCCGGGCACGTGCGCGCCACAGCGCGCGCAGCGTAGGCGCAGCCATGCCTTTCAATTCGTGGTGCTGTTGCAGCAGCAGGAAGCTTTCCAGTATGGCGCCGGGCTGGCGCTCGAACAGTTCGGGGTCGCGCGCTTCCAGCAACTCGTGTCTGGCCTGGAAGCGCTCGTTGAGAATTTCAGGCTCGCTAGCCTCGTCCGCGAGCAGTTGCACCGCGATGTTCTGCAGCAACAGGGTATTGAGCTGCGTGATCGCCTTGGCCGTGCGGTAATAGCGCTGCATCAGCTGCTCGCTCGCGCGCTTGTGGGGCGTGTCGGTATAGCCGAACTGCGCGGCGAGACCGCTCTGGTAATCGAACAGCAGCCGGTCTTCGCGCCGACCCGCGATGTAATGCAGTCGGATGCGCAACTCGCTCAGGAATTTCTCGTAGCTCGCGAGCTGGCGCGCTTCCGCGGCGGTGATCAGATCGCGCGCCGCAAGCTGGTTCCAATTTCCGCCCAGACCGGCGGAGCGGCTGATCCACAGAATCACCTGCAGGTCGCGCAGCCCGCCAGGGGCCTCTTTCAGATTGGGCTCCAGGCTGTACGGGCTTTCCTGGTATTTGCCGTAGCGCTGTTCCTGCTCCAGGCGCTTGGATTGGAAAAACGCCTGCGGATTGATCTGCTCGCGCATCGCACGGGTAAAAGCGGCGAACAGGCTGCGGCTGCCGGCGAGCCATCTGGCTTCGAGCAGGCTGGTCTGTACCGTGATGTCCTTGGCCGATTCCGACAGGCATTCTGCTATCGTGCGCACGCCATGGCCAGGTTCGAGGCCCGCATCCCAAAGCTTGCCGATCAGGGCTTCGAGCTTGGTTTTGAGCTCGGCGTCCGGTTCGTGCGGCAGCAGTACCAGCAGATCGACGTCGGAATGGGGAAAAAGCTCGCCGCGGCCGTACCCGCCCACGGCCACCAGCGCGAGCGAGTCCGGCAGCGCCGCGTCCTTCCATAGGGTTCTGAGGTTGCGATCGATGAGCAGTCGGTGTTGCTGCAGCATGCGCCGCGCGTTGCCGTCGGCGACATAGCGCTCGCGCAGTTCGCGCCGGTCCGTCTGCAGTTGTTCGCGCAGGCCGGCGCCGGCACGGCGCACGGGGCTCGGCAGTTGCGCGCTCGGAATCAAGACCGGCGGGCTTTCGCGGCAGGTTGCGCCGGAGCGCCGGCGGACAGGGTCAGCACTTCATGCCCGGTCTCGGTCACGAGCACCGTATGTTCCCATTGCGCAGACAGGCTGTGGTCCTTGGTCACGATGGTCCAGCCGTCGGAGAGTTCGCGGATCCCGGCCTTGCCGGCATTGATCATGGGCTCGATGGTGAAAATCATGCCTGGCTGCAGGGTGACGCCGGTGCCGGCGCGGCCGTAATGCAGCACCTGCGGCTCTTCGTGGAAGTTCCGGCCTATGCCGTGACCGCAGAATTCGCGCACCACGCTGTAGCCATGCTCCTCGGCGTGCTTTTGGATCGCTGCGCCTATGTCGCCCAGCTGGGCCCCGGGTTTGACCTCCAGGATACCCAGCCACATGCATTCGTAGGTGATGTCGCACAGGCGGCGCGCCTGAATTGCGGGTTCGCCGACGCAAAACATGCGGCTGGTGTCGCCGTGATAGCCGTCCTTGATCACGGTAATGTCGATATTGACGATGTCGCCGTGCTTGAGCTGCCTATCCCCTGGAATACCGT
>JAJZUK010000232.1 GCA_021847125.1 Pseudomonadota bacterium
GCTCTGCTCGTCCATTATTCGTCATGGTGTTCAACTAACGCTGAAACTCAAGTGTTCAATTAACGCTGAAACTTCGCCGCTTACGCACAGATCCGATGTTGCGCGGACGAAAAGCCGTCCGCGCGGATCACCGATTGGGCACGGATGAAAAGCACATCCGCGCCCAATCGGCGATCTCGTATAAAACCCCGCGCTGTCCATGTTTTTATCCATAACCGTGTTTTCCGTGCGGATGTGCTTTTCATCCGCGCGGAAAACACGGCTGGCGCGCGCAGCGCGCAATGGCGGCTTGTCGACGCAGGCGACCGAAAGAAGACACGTCGAACTGTGACGCTCGTACTTGGATAGAACCCCACGCGACATCTGGAAAATGGGTTCTTAAAACAATTCGGCTTCGAGATCGAGCAGATTCGCCGCACCCGAACGTGCCTGGCGGATCAGCATGGCGGTTTCCGGCAGCAGCCGGGCGTAGTAAAAGCGGGCGGTCGCGAGCTTGGCCTTGTAGAAGCCATCGCCGGAATCGAGCTTCGCCAGCGCGAGCTTGGCCATACGCGCGAAGAAGTAGGCATAGACCAGATGGCCGACCACGCGCAGGTAGGGCACCGCGGCGGCGCCGACCTCATCCTGATTGGCGAACGCCTTCATGCCGATTTCCATGCTGAGCTTGGTCAGCTTGCCGCCGAGATCGCCCAAGGGGGTGATGAATTCGCTCATCGCCTCGTCGGTGCCGTTCTCCTCGACGAAGGACTGCACCAGCGCGCCGAACTTCTTCAGCTTGGCGCCGTTGTCCATCAGTACCTTGCGCCCGAGCAGGTCGAGCGACTGCACGGTGTTGGTGCCTTCGTAAATCATGTTGATGCGCGCATCGCGCACGTATTGCTCCATGCCCCACTCGGCGATGTAGCCGTGGCCGCCGTAGACCTGCATCGCCTCCGAAGTGGCGATCCAGCCGTTGTCGGTGATGAAGGCCTTGACCACGGGCGTGAGCAGCGTCACCAGGTCGGCCGCGTCCTTGCGCACCGCTTCGTCCGGGTGATGCAACTCACGGTCGATCTGCAGCGCGATGAATGAAGTAAAGGCGCGCCCGCCTTCGGCATAGGCCTTGGCGGTCAGCAGCATGCGGCGCACATCCGGATGCACGATGATCGGATCGGCCGGCAGGTTCGGCGCCTTGACCCCGGACAGGCTGCGCATCTGCACCCGCTCCTTCGCATAGACCAGTGCGTTCTGGTAGGCGACCTCGGTCTGGCCGAGCGACTGCATGCCCACGCCCAGGCGCGCGGCATTCATCATCACGAACATCGCGTTCAGCCCCTTGTTCGGCTGCCCCACGAGCCAGCCGCTGGCCGCATCCAGGTTCAACTGGCAGGTGGAGTTGCCGTGGATGCCCATTTTCTCCTCGATCGCGCCGCAAGTGATCCCGTTGCGCGCGCCTATGCCGCCGTCGGCCGCGGGAATGAACTTGGGCACGATGAACAGCGAAATGCCCCGCGTGCCCGCCGGCGCATCCGGCAGGCGCGCGAGCACCAGGTGCACGATGTTGGCGGCCATGTCGTGCTCACCCGCGGAAATGAATATCTTGCTGCCCGTGATCTTGTAGGAGCCGTCGGCCTGCGGTTCCGCCTTGGAGCGCAACAGGCCCAGGTCGGTGCCGCAATGCGCCTCGGTCAGGCACATGGTGCCGGTCCATTCGCCCGACACCAGCTTGGGCAGGTACAGCTGCTTCTGCTCCGGCGTGCCGTGCTCGTGCAGGCATTCGTAGGCGCCGTGCGACAGGCCCGGGTACATGTACCAGGCCTGATTGCAGGAATTCAGCATTTCGGAAAACGGGTTGTACAGGATCACCGGCAGGCCCTGGCCGCCATACTCCGGGTCGCAGGTCAGCGAAGGCCAGCCCGCTTCGACGAACTGCTGGTACGCCTCCTTGAAGCCCTTGGGCGTGGTCACGACATGGGTGGCCTGGTCCAGGTGGCAGCCCTCGCGGTCGCCCGTATGATTCAGCGGGAACAGGACTTTCGAAGTGAACTTGGCGCCCTCCTCCAGCACCTGATTGATGGTGTCGGCATCCACTTCGGCATATTTCGGGATCTGTTTCAGTTCGTCTTCGACCTGCAGCAACTCGTGCAGCACGAATTGCATGTCGCGCAAGGGGGCGATGTATCGACCCATGGTGTTCTCCTTTGATCCTTTGGGATTGAGCTGGTGGCTGCTGCGGGGGTGGATGTTGGTCGCGTGCTGCTTCAGGCTGCTTTCTTGATGCGCGACCGCTTGGCCGATCCGGCGGGCAGCACGGGCAAAGGCGCGCGCAGGCCGCCGAGCATGAAGCTCATCAGCCGCGCGTACAGCGCCTCGGCATCGCCGTCGTCGAGTTCGTGCTCGGCCACGATATGCAGGGCGTCGGTACCGGACATGGCATAGGACATGGCGCCCATCATGAAATGGAAGCGCCACAGGATCTCTTCCTGCGGCACCTCCGGCAGCGCCTTGATCAGCGCGGCCTTGAAGCGTGCGAGCACCGCGGCGTATTCCTCCGCGAGGAAGCCGCGCACGAATTCAGACGGCTTGGTATAAGTGCGCCCGAGCAGGCGCATGAACGTGCGCCCGCCGCCTTTGCTGTCGGCCGCCATTTTCAGCGCGACCCCGAAAAACACTTCGAGGATGCGGCTGGGCTTGAGCGGCGCGCCGCCGGCCTCGGCCTCGAGGCGATCGAGTTGCTGCAGGCGCTGCTGGTTGAGCCAGGTCAGGCGCCGGCGAAACACCTCGCGGATCAGTTCTTCTTTGGAGCCGAAGTGATAATTGACGGCGGCGAGATTGACCGCGGCCGCGCCGGTGATCTGGCGCAGCGTAGTCGCGTCGAAGCCGTGTTCGGTAAACAAGGATTCCGCGGCATCGAGAATGCGTTGGCGCGTGTCGATTTCAGCCATGCGAGCCCATACACCTGTTTCAAACAGTTGTTTGAATCATACAACAGCTTCGCGCCGAAATGCAAGTCCTCCGAAATTCGCGCGCCTGCGGCGCTCCGTCGCTAGCGCGCCGGGAACAGGCTGCGCGCGATCATGTTGAGCTGGGCCTGGGAGGTGCCGCCGCCGATCTGGAACATGCGCACGTCGCGCAGCATGCGCTCGAGCGGCAGATCGCGCGAATAGCCGGCGGCGCCGAACATCTGCAGCGACTCGCTCACGACCTCGAACGCCGCATGCCCGCTATAGGCCTTCGCGATCGAGGCTTCCTTCATCTGCGGCAGCATCACGTTGTTCGCGAGCCGGCGCGCATTGCAGGCCGCGCGGTAGATCAACAGGCGCGCGGCTTCCAGCTTGATTTCCCCCTCGGCCATGATCCAGTCCAGCCCCTGGAAATCCTTGAGCTTCTGCCCGAAGGCCTCGCGCTGCCCCATGTATTCGAGCGCCAGATCGTGCGCACCTTGCGCCAGGCCGAGCGCAACGGAGGAAGCGCCTATGCGCTGGGCGTTGTAGCCGTTCATGAGCTTCTTGAATCCGTCCTTGGCGTCGCAAACGACCAGATTGGCTGCGGGCACCGCGCAGTCCTCGAATATGAGTTCGGCCTCGGGGATCCCGCGCAGCCCCATCGCGTCCTCCACCAGATC
>JAJZUK010000233.1 GCA_021847125.1 Pseudomonadota bacterium
CGCAGAAGAAACCCGAGGCGGCGCCCGACCTGGAAAAGACCGGCTCGTTTGCCGAATTCAAAGTGGTCATCGACGAGCAGACCCACTAAGTGAACTCGGCCACCCTGGAACTCGCGCAGCAGCTGATCAGCCGGCGCTCGGTCACGCCGGAAGATGCCGGCTGCCAGGACCTCATCGCCGCGCGCCTCAAGCCGCTCGGCTTTGCGCTGGAGAGCGTGCGCTGCGGCGAGGTCAGCAATCTGTGGGCGCGCCGCGGCGACGCCAGGCCGGTGTTTTGTTTCGCCGGCCATACCGATGTCGTGCCTACCGGGCCGCTGGAGCAATGGCATTCCGAGCCGTTCTCGCCGAGCGTGCGCGAGGGCAAGTTGTACGGGCGCGGCGCTGCCGACATGAAGTCTTCCATCGCGGCCTTCGTCTGTGCCACCGAGGAATTCGTCGCGGCGCATCCGCAGCATCGGGGCTCGATCGCGCTGCTGCTCACCTCGGACGAAGAAGGTGTGGCCGTGGACGGCACGATCAAGGTGGTGGAAAAACTCAAGGCCCGCCAGGAATTGCTCGACTACTGTGTCGTCGGCGAGCCTACGGCGGTGGACAAGCTCGGCGATACGATCAAGAACGGCAGGCGTGGCTCGCTTTCCGGAACGCTCACGATCAAAGGCGTGCAGGGCCATGTCGCGTATCCGCAGCAGGTAAAGAACCCCGTCCTCCTGTTCGCGCCGGCCCTGGCAGAGTTGGCAGCGACCGAATGGGATCGCGGCAATGATTTTTTTCCGCCCACCAGCTGGCAGATTTCCAATATCCACGGCGGCACCGGCGCGACCAATGTCACGCCCAACAGCCTGGAGGTGCAGTTCAATTTTCGCTACTGCACGGCGAGCACGGTCGAAAATCTGAAACAGCGCGTGCATGCCGTCCTCGACCGGCACGGGCTGGACTACACGCTCGACTGGCTGCACGCGGCGGCGCCCTTCCTCACCGCGGAAGGCGAGCTGGTCGGTGCGGTGCGCGCCGCGGTGCACGCCGTGACCGGGATCGAGCCCGAATTGTCCACCACCGGCGGCACCTCCGACGGCCGCTTCATCATCGACATCTGCCCGCAAGTGCTGGAACTCGGTCCGGTCAATGCCTCCATCCACAAGCTCAACGAGCACATCGAAATCGATGCGCTCGATGCGCTCAAATCCATTTACCGGCAGGTGCTGGAACACCTGCTGCTGCCGGCCTGAGCACGGAACGCAAGCGCCCGGTGAAGCTGCGCGCGGTCCTGCGCGAGGCAGTCACGCAGTTCAAGCGCGCCGGCCTTTTCTTCGGACACGGGACCCACAACGCCCGCGATGAGGCCGTATACCTCATCCTGCACACGCTCAAGCTGCCCCTGGGCAAGCTCGATTCCGTGCTCGAGCGGGAACTGAGCCCGGGCGAACTCGAGGCGGTGCGCGCGATCCTGCGGCGGCGCGTGCGCGAACGCACGCCGGCCGCCTATCTGACGCGCGAAGCCTGGCTGGGGGAGTTCAAGTTCTATGTCGACGAGCGCGTCATCGTGCCACGCTCCTTCATCGCCGAACTGCTGCACGACGGACTCGCGCCCTGGGTAAGCGACGCGCGGCGTGTGCACCGCGTACTCGACCTGTGCACCGGCTCGGGCTGTCTGGCGGTGCTTGCCGCGCACGCCTTTCCCAAGGCGCGCATAGACGCAGGCGATCTCTCCCCCGAGGCGCTGCAGGTGGCGCGCAGGAACGTGAAAGATTACGCATTGGGCAAGCGCGTGCGCCTGGTGCGGACCGACCTGTTCGAGCGCCTGGCTGCGCGCCGTTACGACCTGATCCTGTCCAATCCGCCCTACGTCGACGCCGCCGCCATGCGCGCGTTGCCGCGCGAATACCGGCGCGAGCCGCGACTCGCGCTCGCCGGCGGGCGCGACGGCCTCGAGCTGTTGCGGCGCATGCTGGCGCAGGCCGCCGCCCACTTGAATCCCGGCGGTTTGCTCGTGGTCGAAATCGGCCATAACCGCGCCGCGCTGGAAAAAGCCTATCCGCGCCTCCCCTTCACCTGGCTCGATACCAGCGCCGGCGAAGATTATGTGTTCATGCTGCACCGTGAGGATCTGCCATGAAAACGCTCAACGATTTGCTCACTCCGGATTGTCTGCCCGGCGACTGGCGCGAGGCCACCCTGGTCGGCCGCGCCTGGCTGCCGGGCGAGCCGGGCGGTCCCTCGCCCATCGCACTGCGCCCGAACGGCGAAGTCGTCGATCTCGCCGCAATTGAACCGACCATGAGCCAGCTGCTGGCGCGCCCGGACCGCGTCGCCATCGCGCGCTCGGCGACGGGCAAGACGATATGCACCGTAGCGGCGCTGCTTGCCAACAGCGGCGACGGCAGAAATACCGAGAGACCCTCGCTGCTCGCGCCCATCGACCTGCAGCCGATCAAGGCGAGCGGCGTGACCTTCGTGCAAAGCCTGCTGGAGCGCGTGATCGAGGAGCAGGCGCGCGGAGATACCGCCAAAGCCGAGGCGATACGGGCGCAGGTGATGCGCATCATCGGCGACAATCTCGCAGCGGTGAAACCGGGCTCGCGCGAGGCCGAGGAAATCAAGCGCGTGCTGGTGGCGCAGGGCGCGTGGTCGCAGTATCTGGAGGTCGGCATCGGGCCGGACGCGGAGATCTTCACCAAGTCGCCGGTGCTGTCCGCAGTGGGCGTGGGAGCGGAAGTCGGCCTGCATCCGAAATCCTCCTGGAACAACCCCGAGCCCGAAATCGTGCTTGCGGTCACGCCTGCGGGCGAGACCGTCGGCGCCACGCTCGGCAACGACGTCAATCTGCGCGATTTCGAGGGCCGCAGCGCGCTGCTGCTGGGCAAGTCCAAGGACAACAACGCATCCTGCGCGATCGGCCCGTTCATCCGCCTGTTCGACGAGCGCTTCGGCATCGAAGACGTGCGCCGGGCCGAACTCGCGCTCGAAATCGCAGGAACCGACGGCTTCGTGCTCGCGGGCTCCAGCCCGATGAGCAAGATCAGCCGCGACCCCTTGGACATCGTCACCCACGCCTGGGGGCGGCATCACCAGTATCCCGACGGCTTCGTGCTGTTCCTCGGCACCATGTTCGCGCCGGTCAAGGACCGGGGCGCGCCCGGCATGGGCTTCACCCACAGGCTCGGCGACCTGGTGAGCATTTCGACGCCTAGGCTCGGCCGCCTGGTCAACCGCGTCACCACTTCCGATCTGGCGCCGCCCTGGACTTTCGGCATCGGTGCGTTGATGCGCAATCTCGCGGCACGCGGCCTGCTGCGCCAGGGATACAATCCTCCAAACTGAGGAGACCACATCATGTCAAAACAAGAAACAACCAGCGTGCGCGCGGCCGTAGTCCAGGCCGGCGCGGTGCCCTTCGATACCGAAGCCTGCGTGGACAAAGCCATAGCGCTGATCGGCGAGGCTTCCCGCCTCGGCGCCAAACTCATCGTGTTTCCCGAAGCCTTCATCCCCGGCTATCCCAAGGGCGTCAATTACGGCCTGGTCGTCGGTGCGCGCGACCCGGCAGGACGCGAGGAATTCCGCCGCTACCTCGAAGCGGCAATCGAGGTTCCGGGCCCGCAGACCC
>JAJZUK010000234.1 GCA_021847125.1 Pseudomonadota bacterium
GATCCAGTTGCGCCAATTGCACCACGCTTTGTATCCATCTCTGGCGGCCGATGCGTGCGCGCCAAGTAGCTCTGCGCTTTGAATCTAGCGCAAACCTGATCAATGGGTGCGCGAATCGGCCACGGTTGACGACGAGCGCATCTGCGCCGGCCGGCGCCGTTCCCGGAGAACTCCAGTCGAGTCGGGTGGTGGCGATAATAGCCGCCAGCGCCTGTGCCATATCGACACGCCGCATCAGCTGATCCGACCGGGCCAAGCGCTCCGGAGCCGGCCATTCCATGTCTTGGTCTATCATAATCGCTTGCTCCTGCATATTGCTTCGTAATTCAGGCAGACCGACGTAGGTCCGCCGCGCAGGATGCAAGATAGTCATAGAAAATTACGCGGCGTTGACGGAAGTGTGAATTGTTGGCGGCTGCGCAATGTACCGCCCATGCGTACTGGCTGCGCCTGTACTCTGCCGCCGCCGGTTCAGTGCCGCTGCAGCGGCAGCACCCGCGCCAGTTGCGGCGATTCCATCGCCGGCGTCTCCTGCCACAGGTCCTCTCCGGCTGCATCGCCCTCGCGCCAGTGCACGAGTTCCATGCTCCCGTCCTCGTGCTCGACTATGGCGGTGCAGCTGTCGACCCAATCACCGCAGTTGATATAGCTGATCCCGGCGATTTGTTTGATTGCTGCGCTGTGAATATGGCCGCAGATGACGCCATCCAGCCCCATCTGCCGCACATGGTGCGCTACCGACTCTTCGAATCCGTAGACGAATTCCAGCGCACCCTTGACCTTGCGCTTGGCGTAGCCGGCCAGCGACCAATAGCCACCCAGGCGCAATTTCCTGCGCGCCCAGGACAGCAGCCCGTTCACGCGTAGCAGCAGGCTGTACGCGATGTCGCCCAGCAGCGCCACCCAACGGTGATAGCGCGTGACCTGATCGAATTCGTCCCCGTGCAGCAGCAGATAGCGCCGGCCGTCCGCCGCGGTGTGGACCGCCTCGCGCAACACCCGGATGTCGCCGAACTCGCTGCCCGCATATTCGCGCAACGCCTCGTCGTGATTGCCCGGCACCAGCACTACCTTCACCTCATGGCGCGCGCGCTTCAGCATTTTCTGCACGAAAGTATTGTGCGGCGATGGCCAGTAGATTCCCCGCGCCAGCGACCAAAAGTCGACTATGTCGCCGAGCAGATACACATGTTCTGCATCGTAGACGCGCAGGAATCCGAGCAGGCGTTCGGCCTGGCAGGCGCGCGTGCCCAGGTGTATATCCGACAGAAAAATGGAGCGCACGCGCCGCATGGCTACACCGCCGGCTTGCGCCCGACGTAGAGGAAATACGGAGCGCGCAATCCCGGCAGGTAAGGCACTGGCCCCCGCCGCTGTTCGCAACAAAGCGGTTCGCTATGCGCGAGCAGATAAGGCAGGTGCTGCGAATCGAGCCGAACTCCGTCGTGGCCAAACCAGCGGCGCCAAAAGCTGCGCTCGAAACCGCCCGGACGCAGCAAACCTGCCTGAGCCGCGCGCGGAGCGGCGTAAAAATCGACCACACCCAGCAGGCCACCGGGGCGCAACATACCCAGCGCGTTGTCGACTGCAGCGCGCCAGTCCGGAATCATGGTGAGCGCGTAGGAGAAATACACGCAATCGACTGGTTGCCCCGGGCGATAGCGCGTGGCATCGGCCTCGACCACAGCGACCACTTCGGGCCAGCGCGCGCAGCGCTTGCGCGCCTGTTCCAACAGCGCCGGGCACAGATCCACCACCTCGATCCGCGCGAACGAGGACAGGCGCGCGCCAAAATACTCGAGATTGCGGCCGGTGCCGCCGCCGAGTTCGACCACCGTGCTGCCCGGCGGCAGCGCGAGCCGGCGGATCAGGTCCTCGCGCCCGTGCAGCAGGCGCTCGCGAAACGCGTCGTAGTGTGCCGCCTGCGGGCGATAAAACGCTTGCAGGCGTTCGGCGTGGCTCGCGCCCGCGACGGGACCGCGCACGAGTTGCACCAAAGTACGCACCTCGGCGAGCAGGCTCACGCTTGCACGTCCGCGATATGGAAGCCCGCATAGGTATGCACGCGGTCGCACGGCTGCAATGCAGTGGATAGCCCCTCATGGAAATGCAGCAGACCGCGCAGTACGCGGCCGTCGCTCAGGCGCAACCCGTCGAGGTAGCTAGGCTCGCGGCGGGCACTGCGAAAGATGACCCGCGCGTCAGCTGTCGCGCGCTCGCATATCGCCTCCCACTCCTCAATCAGCGCTTCGGGATAGTAGCTGCTCATCCAGTCCATATGGTCGAGCAGAACGAACCGCGAAATGCGCTCGCGCGTCCCGCGCAGGAATTCTGTCACGGTACAGGTATGCAACTCGATGCGCTCGGCCAACCCGCCTTTGAGCGCGGTGAAGTTTTCCGGCCGCAGGTATTCGGGGCAGCAATCGGCGCTATAGCGGCCGCGCAGATAGAGAGTCCAGAAATAGTTCGTCCACAGCGGCAGTTCGCGCATTACGTAATCGACCGATTCGCGCACAAAACCGGCCACGCCGCCCTGATGCTGACGCTGCACTTCTTTTGTTTGCGGATGCGGCACCCCGAGCATGCTCATGGTGAGCTGCCGGGACAGTGCCCAATTCACTGCGCCTCCCCACAGTTGCGGCCGCACCTGCCGCTCGTAGACTTGCCGCTGCTCCTGCAGCGAACGCACTTCGAGCAGGGTATCGACTGCGGCGCGCAAGCCGGGCCGCAGGCTCAGGAAAGCGCGAAAGCCGCGCGCGACCATGCCGGACAATCCATGGTAGTAAAAACTGTCGGCCGGGTTGGTTTCGCAGAACCAGCGCCCATGCCGATCCCAGTAGTCCCGCGCAAATAACGATAGACACGGGCGTAGCGCCCCGCGATACACCGATTCGAATCGGCGATGGCGGCCCGCGCCGAACATGGCAAAGAAATCCTCGAATTCGAGGCAGCGGACCCCGGCGAGTTTCAATTCCAGCAGCGCGGTTTGGCGCGGATTGGCATCCACTGCGTGGATGCGTGCCGGCGCGACCAGCGCGTAGTCGAGGACATTGCAGCCGGCGCTGGCGATCACCAGCATGCGGTCCTGCGGCCCCAGCGCAAGCGCCACACGGTCCAACGCCGGATCCTCCCAGCAGCTGTTGTACACCAGGGAGCGCGAGTAGATGGCGTCGAAAACCCTTTGATCCAGCCTGTCGATCAGCGACTGCGCTTGTTTTGCCAATTTGCGTCCATCCGCCCTAGCCGAACATTGGAAACCGGCGCGAGGTTAACGCAGTTGCATGACAGCAGCGTGAATGCGCTGCGAAGTGACCGCGCGCACGCCGCTTGCGGCAAGCGCGGCTAGCGCTCGACTTGGTCTATAGCCTTGCGGCAAACAGCGGCAATGCGGCGGTACGCGGTGTCGCGCTTCTTGCGCGAGGCGTATTGCGGCATCTCCTCCAGCTTCTTGATGGTGCGCTTGCATGCCAGCAGCAAGTGCTTGGCGCCGGCGACCAGTTTTGGATTTCGTCTAATGGCGGAAATGTCTTTGCGCGAAAGGATCTGCAACACCTTGTGCTGAGCGCCCGTGAC
>JAJZUK010000235.1 GCA_021847125.1 Pseudomonadota bacterium
AGCCGAGTTGTTTCACCACTACAAACCCGACGCCGAGGCCTATCAGGGTGCGGCGGCCATGCTCGGTTTGGCGCCGCACGAGGTCATGATGGTCGCGGCGCACAAGGACGACCTGCGCGCCGCGCAAGCGGCGGGCCTGCGCGCTGCGTTCGTGCAGCGCCCGCTGGAATTCGGCGATCCGGCGAAAAAAGATTTGAAGCCGGAGAAGGATTTCGATGTCAACGCGAAGGACTTCAACGACCTCGCGGCGAAGCTGGGGCTCTAGATTTTTCTGAACACGATGTCCCACACGCCGTGGCCGAGCTTGAGGCCGCGGCTCTCGAACTTGGTCTGCGGCCGGTAGTCCGGGCACGGCGCGAATCCCGGCGCGGTATTGACCAACGTCGGTTCGGCCGCGAACACGGCGAGGATCTGCTCTGCGTATTCCTGCCAGTCGGTGGCGGCATGCAGGTAGGCGCCCGGCGCGAGGCGCGACGCGAGCAGCGCGACGAACGCGGGCTGGATCAGACGCCGTTTGTGGTGGCGCTTTTTCGGCCAGGGGTCGGGAAAGAAAATATGCGCGCCAGCGAGCGACGCGGGCGCGATCATGTGCTCGAGCACTTCGACCGCGTCGTGCTGGACCAGGCGCAGATTGCTGAGCGCGTGTTCCGCGATCAGCTTGAGCAGGCTGCCCACGCCCGGCGTATGCACTTCGATGCCGAGGTAATTGTTCTCCGGATGCGCCTGCGCGATGCGCGCGGTGGTCTCGCCCATGCCGAAGCCGATTTCGAGTATCGTCGGCGCGCGCCGGCCGAATATCTGCTCGAAATCGAGCGCGCCCGGCGCGTAGGCGATGCCGTAGACCGAGGACAGGGTATCGACCGCGCGCCGCTGCGCGTTGGATACGCGGCCCTGGCGCAGCACGAAGCTGCGTATCGGTGGATGGGAAGTTGCGGGCATTGGATCACCTGGCGCCGGGAACCTCCCCGGCAGGCTTCAGGCTGCCTTGCCGATGATGCCGGTGGTGGGCGAACTCGGCGCGGCTGCGTACAGCTTCTTCGGCATGCGCCCGGCCAGATAGGCCTCGCGCCCGGCCTCGACCGCTTTTTTCATCGCCTGCGCCATGAGCACCGGATTCTTCGCTGCCGCCACAGCGGTATTCATGAGCACGCCGTCGCAGCCCAATTCCATCGCGATCGCCGCATCCGAGGCCGTGCCCACGCCGGCATCGACGATCACCGGCACCTTGGCGTTCTCCAGGATCAGCTGCAGGTTCCAGGGGTTGAGGATGCCCATGCCCGAGCCGATGAGCGAGGCGAGCGGCATCACCGCGACGCAGCCGATTTCCTCCAGGCGTTTGGCCAGGATGGGATCGTCGCTGCAGTACACCATCACCTTGAAACCCTCCTTGACCAGGGTCTCGGCGGCCTTGAGCGTTTCCATCATGTTCGGAAACAGGCTCTTCGGATCGCCCAGCACTTCGAGCTTCACCAGTTCGTGCCCGTCGAGCAACTCGCGCGCAAGGCGCAGCGTGCGCACCGCGTCATCCGCCGTATAGCAGCCGGCGGTATTGGGCAGGTAGGTGTACTTCGACGGCGGCAGCGCATCGAGCAGCGAAGGCTCGCCCGCATTCTGGCCGATGTTGGTGCGGCGGATCGCCACGGTGACGATCTGCGCCCCGCTCGCCTCGACCGCGCGCCGCGTCTCGTCGAAGTCCTTGTACTTGCCGGTGCCGATGAGCAGGCGCGAACTGTAGGACTTGCCACCGATGACTAAAGGATCGTTCATGTTTGTACTCGCAGTATTCCGGTTTCGTTCCGCATCTTTCTCAACCGCCGCCGACCGCGACCACGATCTCCAGCCGGTCGCCATTCGCGAGCGCCGTCTGCGCGAAACGGCTGCGCGGCACGATCTCGCCGTTGCGCTCCACCGCCACGCGCTTGCCCGCGAGCTGCAGGCGCTCCAGCAATGCGGCGATGTCGGTGTCGGACTCGAAACGCTGGGGGGCGCCGTTGACGTTGACTTCAATCACTGTCGTGACCTATGTGAGCGGGAGATGCAGCGGCAATCCGGCTGCAGAACCTGCCCCAATTTTACGACAGTTACCGTTGCAGGTCATCTTCGAATCACGCGGACCGAACGCAGACCGGGATTGGGTCAAGCCGCAGGTGAGCGCCTGCTTCGCAGCGCGAGCATCAGCAAAGCGGCCAAAGCGAAAATCGCCCCCGCGTAGAAGGTCACACCCGGGCCCAGCCGGTCCCACAGCAGGCCCGCGAGCACGCTCGCCACGAGCATCGTTATTCCGCTCGCCAGATTGAAAAAGCCGAAGGCCGTGCCGCGCAGCTGCGCCGGCGCGGTATCGGCGACCATGGTGGCCAAAAGGCCCTGGGTCATGCCCAGGTGCAGGCCCCACAAGGCCACACCCAGGGAAACCGCGAGCAGCCCCCGCGCTTCGGCCAGCACCAGGTCGGCAAGGATCAGCACGGCAAGGCCTGCGCTGAGCAGGGCCAGGTGGCTCACTCGGTCTGCGAGTTTTCCCAAGGGATAGGCGGAGAGCGCGTAGACGAGGTTCATCACCACCAGCACCAGCGGCGCATAGCTATTCGGCAGGCCCTGCTGCTGTGCACGCAGAATGAGGAAGGCCTCGCTGAAGCGCGCCAGCGTGAATACGCCGCCCACCGCGACCACGAACCAGTAGGCGCCGCCCATTTCGGCCAGCGTTTGCCATTGGATCGCGGCAGCCGGCTTGCGCTGCGCCGCGCCCGCGTCAGGCTCGCGCACCCCGATTGTGAGCAGCAGCACCGCCATGAAGCCAGGGATCACGGCGTACCAGAACACGGTCCTGAAATCGCCGGCCCAGTAAAGCATCAGCACCACGCCGAGCAGCGGGCCGAGGAAAGCGCCGACGGTGTCCAGCGATTGGCGCAGGCCGTAGGCCGCGCCGCGTATCTCCGGCGGCGCGAGGTCGGCGACCAGCGCGTCGCGCGGCGCGCCGCGTATGCCCTTGCCGATGCGATCCATGAAGCGGGCGGCGAACACCCAGTCCACCGTCAGCGCGAGCGCAAACAGCGGTTTGGACAATGCGCCCAGGCCGTAGCCGATCACCGCCAGGAATTTGCGCTTGCCGAAGTAATCGCTCAGCACCCCCGAGAATACTTTCACGATCAGCGCGGTCGATTCGGCGACACCTTCGACCACGCCCACCGCAAACGCGCTCGCGCCGAGGTTGGACACCATGAATACCGGCAGCAGGCCATGAATCAGTTCGGACGAAACGTCCATGAACAGGCTCACGAACCCGAGCATCCAGATGCCGCGCGGAATGGCGGGGGAGCCTTTCAAGCTAGCGCCCGAAGCGCTTTACCACGGTCATGAGTTCGTCGATCGCCGCTTCGCCGTTGCCGGAGCGGATCGCCGAGCGCACGCAGCCCTTGGTGTGGCTCTCGAGCAATTGCAGCGCGAGCGCGTCCAGCGCCGACTGGATCGCCGAGATCTGCGTCAGCACGTCGACGCAGTAGCGGTCCTCCTCGACCATTTTCGCCACGCCGCGCGTTTGCCCCTCG
>JAJZUK010000236.1 GCA_021847125.1 Pseudomonadota bacterium
GGGCCCGAGCAGCGTGACGGCCTTGGCGAAATGCGCGATCAAGGGCTTGGCTTGCTCGAACGGCGCGGCTGCGCCGCCGCACATCACCGTGAGCGTGCCGTTCTCCGCGCCCGCCTGGCCGCCTGAAACCGGTGCGTCGATGAAATGAATGCGTTTCTTTGCCGCCACGGCGAACAATTCGCGCGCGATATTGGCCGAGGCCGTAGTGTGGTCTACGTAAATGCTGCCGGCGGCCATGCCCTCGAACGCGCCGGTCGCGCCCACGGTCACCGCGCGCAGGTCGGGGTCGTCGCCGACGCAGGAGAATACGACGGCGGCGCCCTGGGCCGCGGCCTTGGGCGTATCGGCCGCCTTGCCGCCGTGCTTGGCCACCCAGGCGTCGGCCTTGGCGCGCGTGCGGTTGTATACCGTGACTTCGTGGCCGTTCTTGGCCAGATAGCCGGCCATGGGGAAACCCATCACGCCCAGGCCGAGGAATGCGACTTTCGCCATCTTGTTTCTCCTGTGGTTTCTGTTCAGCGCGCTATTATAGGGGCTCGGGCGCGCACCATCACTTTTCCGGAACGAGCTTGCCTGCGGCCGACAGCAGGAAGTCCCGGAACGCCTGCGCCACCGGCGACAGGCGCTTGGCCGCCAGGTGCACCGCATACCAGTCGCGCACGATCGGCAGGCCCTCCACGTCGAGCACGGCCAGGCGCCGCGTCTTCAGCTCCAGGCCTATGGTGTGCAGCGACAGCAGGCTGATGCCCATGCCCGCCTGCACCGCCTGCTTGATGGTCTCGTTGCTCGCCATTTCCATGCTGACGTTGAGCGGCAGGCGGTGCTCGGCGAACAGACGCTCGAGCAGCGCGCGCGTGCCCGAGCCCGGCTCGCGCATCAGGAACGTCTCCTCGGCCAGGCGCGCGAGCGGGATGCGGCGCTTTTTCGCGAGCGCATGGTTCGGCGCGGCGATGATCACATGCGGGTGGCGCGCGAAGGGCTCGGCCACGGCCTCCATGCCCTGCGGTGTACGCCCCATGATGGCGAGGTCGACCTCGTTGTCGGCGAGCTGCTGCAGCACCACTTCGCGGTTGTTCGCCGAAAGCTTCACCGTGACGCCGGGGTGCTGTTTGAGAAAGCGCGCGAGCAGGGGCGGCACCAGGTACTTTGCCGTGCTCACCATGGTGATCACGAGGCGGCCCTGCGACAGGCCCTTGCGCGCGGCGAGCGCCTCGTCGGCGTCGCGCAGCTGCTGCGCGATCACGCGGCCGTGCTGGTGCAGTTCGGCTCCGGCCTCGGTCAGAAAGATTTTCTTGCCCAGGCGCTCGAACAGGGCCAGCCCCGCCTGCTGCTCGAGCTGCTTCACCTGCATCGATACCGCGGGCTGGGTCAGGTGCAATTCGGCCGCGGCGCGCGAGAACGAAAGCTGGCGCGCGACGGCCTCGAATACCCTCAATTGCCGCAGCGTGACGTGGCGCAGGGACATCGCGGAAGAACCTGAAGATTGTATAAGTAAAAGCTTATCATATTCATAATAAGTATTGAATATCCCTTATGCGAACGCCCGATTACTCTTCGCCATCGCATTCACGCGGGAGAACGCAGATGGGCAATATGGCAGAGCGCTACAAGTCCGGGGTCATCCCCTACGCCAAGATGGGCTACTGGGACGCGGACTACCTGCCCAAGGAAACCGATGTCATCGCCCTGTTCCGCATCACGCCGCAGGAGGGCGTAGACGCGATCGAGGCCGCCGCGGCGATCGCGGGCGAATCTTCCACCGCGACCTGGACCGTGGTCTGGACCGACCGCCTGACCGCGTGCGACCTGTATCGCGCCAAGGCCTACCGCGTCGACCCGGTGCCGAACACCGGCTCGGGCGGCAAGACCGAGCAGCAGTACTTCGCCTATATCGCCTACGACCTCGACCTGTTCGAGGAAGGTTCGATCGCGAATCTCACCGCGTCGATCATCGGCAACGTATTCGGCTTCAAGGCGGTCAAGGCCTTGCGCCTGGAGGACATGCGCATACCGGTCGCCTATCTCAAGACCTTCCAGGGTCCGGCCACCGGCATCGTGGTCGAGCGCGAGCGCCTGGATAAATTCGGCCGCCCCTTGCTCGGCGCGACCACCAAGCCGAAGCTGGGCCTGTCCGGCCGCAACTACGGCCGCGTCGTCTATGAAGCCCTCAAGGGCGGCCTCGACTTCGTCAAGGACGACGAGAACATCAACTCGCAGCCGTTCATGCACTGGCGCGACCGCTTCCTGTATTGCATGGAGGCGGTGAACAAGGCGGCCGCAGCGAGCGGGGAGGTCAAGGGACACTACCTCAACGTCACCGCCGGCACCATGGAAGACATGTACGAGCGCGCGGAATTCGCCAAGTCGCTGGGTTCGGTGATCGTGATGATCGACCTCGTGATCGGCTACACCGCGATCCAGTCGATGGCCAAGTGGGCGCGCAAGAACGACATGATCCTGCACCTGCACCGCGCCGGCAATTCGACCTATTCGCGGCAGAAGAACCATGGCATGAACTTCCGCGTGATCTGCAAGTGGATGCGCATGGCCGGCGTGGACCACATTCACGCCGGCACCGTGGTCGGCAAGCTCGAGGGCGATCCGCTCATGATCAAGGGTTTCTACGACACGCTGCGCGAGACGCATACCCCGCAAAGCCTGGAGAACGGCCTGTTCTTCGACCAGGACTGGGCGTCGCTGAAGAAGGTGATGCCGGTCGCCTCCGGCGGCATCCACGCCGGGCAGATGCATCAGCTGATTCATTACCTCGGAGAGGACGTGGTGCTGCAGTTCGGCGGCGGCACCATCGGCCATCCGATGGGCATCCAGGCCGGCGCCACCGCCAACCGCGTCGCGCTCGAGGCGATGATCCAGGCGCGCAACGAAGGCGTGGACATCTGGAACGAAGGCCCGCAGGTGCTGGAGAAGGCCGCCAAGTGGTGCACGCCGCTGAAAGCTGCGCTCGACACCTGGAAGGACATCAGCTTCAACTACACATCCACCGACACCGCGGATTTCGTGCCCACCGCCACCGCCAGCGTCTGATACAGGGGAGAAAATATCATGAGCACCCAAACCGGAACGCGCATCACCCAGGGACAGTTCTCCTTCCTGCCCGACTTGAGTGACGCGCAAATCACGGCGCAGATCGCCTACGCGCTGAAGCAGGGTTATGCGCTCAACGTCGAATACACCGACGACCCGCACCCGCGCAATACCTACTGGGAAATGTTCGGCATGCCGCTGTTCGACCTGAAGGATCCGGCCGGCATCCTGATGGAGATCAACACTTGCCGCAAGACGTTTCCCAAGCACTACATCCGCGTGACCGGATTCGACAGCACGCGCGGCTGGGAAACCCCGCGCATGTCGTTCATCGTCAACCGGCCGCCGCACGAGCCCGGCTTCGGCCTGACGCGCACGGAGGGCGCGGGGCGCAGCATGAGCTATACCGTCACCAGCTACGCCGCGCAGCGGCCCGAAGGCGAGCGCTACTAGGCGCGGCATCGAGCATGAGCAACCCGGCCCTGAGCGCGGC
>JAJZUK010000237.1 GCA_021847125.1 Pseudomonadota bacterium
CGCAGCAGCTGGTCGCGCGCATAGGCGCGGAGCGCAAGCAATATCTCGACGGCTTTCACATCGGCTTCGACAACTGGCACTCGACCGACTCGCCCGAGAACACCGAGTTGTCGCAGGACATCTACCGCAAGCTCAAGGCCGCGGGCCTGATCTACACCAAACCGGTCGAGCAGTTCTACGACCCGGTGAAAGGCATGTTCCTGGCCGACCGCTACATCAAGGGCGAGTGCCCGAAATGCGGCGCCAAGGACCAGTACGGCGACGCCTGCGAGAACTGCAGCTCGGTCTATGCGCCCACCGACCTCGTCAACCCGTATTCGACGCTGTCGGGCGCCGCCCCCGAACTGAAGACTTCGGAACACTATTTCTTCCGGCTCTCCGACCCCAGGTGCGTGGCCTTCCTGCGCGACTGGATGGGCAATGAGCGCCTGCAATCGCAAGTCGCGAACAAGGCGAAAGAGTGGCTGGACGGCGAGGGCGACAAGGCGCTCGGCGACTGGGACATTTCGCGCGACGCGCCCTACTTCGGCATTCCCATTCCCGATGCGCCGGGGAAGTATTTCTACGTCTGGCTGGATGCGCCGATTGGCTATCTCGCGAGTTTCAAGAATTACTGCGCGAAAAAAGGCATCGACTTCGCCGGCTTTCTCGCCGATCCGAGCACCGAGCAAATCCATTTCATCGGCAAGGACATCATCTACTTCCACACCCTGTTCTGGCCGGCCATGCTCAAGTTCGCCGGCTACAAGGTGCCGGACAACGTCTACGTGCACGGCTTCATCAACGTGTCCGGCGAGAAGATGTCCAAGAGCCGCGGCACCGGCATTTCGCCCTTGCGCTATCTCGATATCGGCATGAACCCGGAATGGCTGCGCTATTACATCGCTGCCAAGCTGAGCGCGAATGTCGAGGATGTGGACTTCAATCCCGACGATTTTTTGGCGCGGGTGAACAGCGACCTGATCGGGAAGTACGTGAACATCGCCAGCCGGGCCGCGAATTTCATAACCAAGCACTTTGGTGGTGAACTTAAATATAGCGGCGATACCGAACCGCTGATTCAAGGCGCCCGAGGTTCGGCGCTGCTCGTGCGAGAAAGCTACGAGGCGCGTGAATTCGGCAAGGCGATACGCGATGTGATGGCGACCGCCGACCGCCTGAATCAGGAATTCGATGCGCGCCAGCCTTGGGTTCTCGCGAAGGATCAGAGCAAGCGCAGTGAACTGCAGGACGTGTGCTCACGCGTTCTGCATGGTTTCAAGCTGCTTTCGGTGCTGCTCGCGCCGGTTCTGCCGCGGCTCGCCGAACGCGTGGCGAAAGAACTGTTCGGCCTCGACCGGAGCTTCCACTGGTCTGATGCGGAATATCTGCCGCTCAATATTCGCCCCTACCGACACCTCATGACGCGCGTCGAAGAAAAGCAACTCGAGGCGCTATTCGACATCCCGGCGACGGCGCCGGCCAAGGAGCAGAAGAAAGTGACCGATACCTCCAAGACTGGCTACCAGAGCCGGCCTTCAGCCATTTCCACCCCGCACCCCACCTCCCCCGGACCGGCAGCGCCGACTGCGGCGGCCGCGACCATTACCATCGACGATTTCGCCAAAATCGATCTGCGCGTGGCGAAAATCGTCAAAGCCGAACAGGTCGAAGGCGCGGACAAGCTGCTGAAGCTCACGCTCGACATCGGCAGCGAACAGCGCACGGTGTTCGCCGGCATCAAGTCGGCCTACGACCCGGCTACGCTGGAAGGCCGGCTGACGGTAATGGTGGCCAACCTCGCCCCGCGCAAAATGAAGTTCGGCCTGTCGCAGGGGATGATACTCGCCGCGAGCGGCGACGCGCCCGGCATCTACCTGCTCGCGCCCGACAGCGGGGCCCAGCCGGGGATGAAAGTGAAGTAATGCCTGGAGCTTTGCAGCTGATCCTCGGCGTGATCGTGTTATGGCTCGCGCTCGGCCTGGCCGGCGTGTTCTTCCCGCGCAATCTGCCCCTGGTGAGCCGGGTGCTGTTTCCGGCGGGCGCGCTGGGCGCGCTGGCCCTGGCCGCGGCGGCGCTCGACGCGCTCGGCGGAGCGACGCAATCGCTGGTGCTGCCCCTCGGCCTGCCCGATCTGCCTTTCCACCTGCGCCTGGATGCGCTGTCCGCATTCTTCCTGCTGCTCCTGGGCACCGTGACCGCGGGCATTTCGGTGTTCGCTGCCGGCTACTTCCGCCAGGGAGAAGGCACCGCGCCCGGGCTGCAATGCCTGTATTACCACGTGTTCATCGCCAGCATGGCGCTGGTGCTGCTGGCCGACGACGCCTATGCCTTCATGGTGTTCTGGGAGACCATGGCCTTGTCCTCCTATTTCCTGGTCACCAGCGACCACGCCAAGGCCGAGATCCGGCGCGCCGGCTTCCTCTACCTGCTGATCGCCCACGTCGGCGCCATCGGCATACTGCTGTGCTTCGGCCTGCTGCACGGCACCGGCGACTATACCTTCGCCACCATGCGCAAAGTGCAGCTCGCGCCGTTCTGGGCCACGGTCGCCTTCGTACTCGCGCTGTTCGGCTTCGGCGCCAAGGCGGGCATGCTGCCGCTGCACGTATGGCTGCCCGAAGCCCATCCGGCGGCGCCCTCGCCGGTGTCGGCGCTGATGTCGGCCGTCATGCTGAAAACCGCGATTTACGGCCTGCTGCGCGTGCTGTTCGATCTGCTGCACACGCAGGTGTGGTGGTGGGGCGCGGTGATCCTGGTGCTCGGCCTCGCGACTGCGCTCTACGGCGTGATTTTTTCCGCGGTGCAAAGCGACATGAAACGCCTGCTCGCCTACTCCTCGATCGAGAACATCGGCTTCATCCTGGTCGGCATCGGCCTCGCCGTCACCTTTCAGGCCTTCGGTATGCGCGCCCTGGCCGCGCTCGCGCTCACCGCGGCGCTGTACCACAGCATCAATCACGCCTTCTTCAAGAGCCTGCTGTTCCTCGCCACCGGTTCCGTGCTGCACGCCACGCACGAACGCGCCCTGGGCAAGCTCGGCGGACTGATACACCGCATGCCCTGGGTCGCATGGCTCGCGCTCGTCGGCACGCTCGCCATCGCCGGATTGCCGCCGCTGAACGGCTTTGTCTCCGAATGGCTGCTGCTGCAGGCCTTCCTGTTTTCGCCCAGCCTGCCACATTCTTACCTGAATATGCTGGTTCCGGTCGCCGCCGCCGCCGTGGTACTCGCCGCGGCACTGGCCGGCTACGTGATGGTCAAGTTCTACGGCGTGGTATTTCTCGGCCAACCGCGCGAACCCAGCCTGGCGACGGCGCATGACGCAGGGATTTGGGAGCGCGCCGGCCTCGTCTGGCTCGCCGCCGGCTGCGTCGCCCTGGGGGTGGCGCCGGTGTCGGTCATCGGCGTCATCGACGCGGTCAGCGGCCAACTGCTCGGCAAGACCCTGGGCGCGAGCGCGACCGGCTGGATGTTCCTCACGCCGATCAGCCCGGCGCGCGCGAGCTACGCGCCGCTGCTG
>JAJZUK010000238.1 GCA_021847125.1 Pseudomonadota bacterium
GCCCCAGCGTATCGACCAGGTCATTTTCTCGACTTCTTCGCCGATCGAGGAACCCAGCGCCGAATTGCCGATGTTGGCGTTGATTTTGACGAGGAAATTGCGGCCGATGATCATCGGCTCGGATTCCGGATGGTTGATGTTGGCCGGAATGATCGCCCGGCCGCGCGCGACTTCGTCGCGCACGAATTCGGGCGTGATCTCCTGCGGAATCGCGGCGCCGAAATTCTGCCCCGGGTGCTGGCGCGCCATCAGTTCGGCCAGCTTGGCTCCCATGGGCCCGGAAGTACGCAGGTTCTCGATGTATTGCCTGCGCTGCAGATTCTCGCGTATGGCGATGAATTCCATTTCCGGCGTGACCATGCCGCGGCGCGCGTAGTGCATTTGCGACACGTTCATGCCGGGCTTGGCCCGCCGCGGTTTGCGCTGCAGGTTGAAGCGCATTTCGGCCAGCTTCGGATCCGCCAGGCGCTCCACCCCGAACTCGGACGTCGGACCCGCCAGTTCCTCGGTATCGCCGCGCTCGTCTATCCACTTGGCGCGCAGCGGCGCGAGGCCGTTGCGGATATCGATGCGCGCGGCCGGGTCGGTGTAGGGGCCGGACGTGTCGTACACGTAGATCGGCGGGTTGTTCTCGGCGCCGAAGGACGCCGGCGTGTCGGCCTGGCTGATTTCGCGCATCGGTACGCGGATGTCGGCGCGGCTGCCCTGCACGTAGATCTTGCGCGAGTTGGGCAGCGGCTGTACCGCCGCGTCGTCCACATGCGCGGTCGCGGCGATGAATTTCGGGTTGGCGTTCATGGTTCGCTCCTAGTGGCCGCAGGGGCGAAGGCAGGAGGGAGGTCTGCTCACGCTTCCCTGCGGCGGCATTATCCGCATCAGGTTCTAAGGGACTCTCTCACCCGCGCCGCGTGTTGCAAACGTGCGCGCAGGACCCCTAACGTCAGGCAGCCAAGGTACCGCAATCGTCCCTGCTTTGCAATCGGCGCCCCTTGCCGGAGCCGCACCAGGGTATGTGACAGGGGTCACAAGACAGCCGTTCAAAGGATGGTAAAATTTGCCTTGGTCAATGGTCAAATAACCCCAGTAACCTGCGCGAGCCTAGCTACCATGTCTGCGATGAACGTCGAACAAGCCCGTTGGAACATGATCGAGCATCAAATCCGTCCGTGGGAAGTGCTGGATCAGGACGTGCTGGACCTGCTGTACGCGGTCAAGCGCGAAGACTTCGTCCCCGCCGCCTACCGCATGCTCGCATTCTCCGATCTGGAGATCCCCATAGGCCGGGGCGAGCACATGTGGCCGCCCAAGCTGGAGGCGCGCGTGATGCAGGAACTGTCGCTCAAGGCGACCGACCAGGTGCTGGAAGTCGGCACCGGCTCCGGCTACTTCACGGCGCTGCTTGCACGCCTGGCGCAGCATGTATACAGCGTGGAAATCCAGCCGGAACTCAAAGCGCTGGCCGAGGCCAACCTGCGCCGCGCGGGCGTGGCCAATGTGACGCTGGAGCTCGGCGACGCCGCGCTCGGCTGGACCAAGCATGCGCCGTATGACGTCATCGTGCTAACCGGCTCGACACCGGTGCTGCCGCAACAGCTGCTGCAGCAATTGAAGCCCGGCGCTCGCCTGTTCGCCGTTGTCGGCGAGCCGCCGGTCATGGCCGCGCGCCTGGTCACCTGCACCGGCGAGGGCAGCTACAGCTCCATCGATTTTCTCGAGACGAGCATCGCACCGCTCACGAACGCGCTCGCGGGCGAGCGCTTCAGCTTCTGACCATGACGCAAATCACGCCGCAGGCGCTGCAGCAATGGCTCACCGATAGCGGGCGCAAACCGCCGGTGCTGCTGGACGTGCGCGAGCCCTGGGAATACCGCACCTGCCGCATCGAAGGCTCGATGCTGGCGCCGATCAACACCATTCCAGCACGCGTGCAGGACCTCGATCCGGAGACCGAGACCGTGGTTATCTGCCATCACGGCGTGCGCAGCTACCAGGTGGGCCTGTTTCTGGAGCGCTACGGCTTTTCCAATTTGTATAACCTGAAGGGCGGGGTGAATGCCTGGGCCGACCAGGTCGAACCCACCATGCCCAGATATTGAGCCCGACATGAAACGACACGCGATTTTCCTCGCCATAGTTGCGTTCAGCCAACCGCTCGCCGCTGCAGACCTGCTGCAGACCTACCGCGAGGCGCGCGCCAACGACCCGGTCTATGCTTCGGCGCGGGCCGCGCGCGACGCCGGACGCGAAAACCTGCCGCAGGGGCTGGCGCTGCTGCTGCCGACCATAGGCGCCAGCGGCTTCACCCAGATGAACAACATAGACATCGACTTCCGCGGCGTCGCGCCTCTGTCCAAGCGCGACGGCAATACCAATGGCTACAGCGTGTCGCTATCGCAGCCCTTGTTCAATTGGCAAAGCATCATGGCGTACAAGGAAGCCGGGTTCAAAGTAGCCCAGGCAGAAGCCGTGTTCGGACAGGCGTCGCAGGACCTGATCGTGCGCGTGGCCCAGGCTTATTTCGATGTGCTTGCGTCACAAGACACACTGGCTTTCATCCAGGCGCAGAAAACCGCCATTTCCGAACAACTGGCGCAGGCCAAGCGCAACTTCGAGGTCGGCACCGCCACCATCACCGACACGCACGAGGCCCAGGCGCGCTTCGACCTGGCCGTCAGCCAGGAAATCGCCGCCCAAAGCGACCTCGAGATCAAGAAGCGCGCGCTGCAGCAGATCATAGGCAAGCTCCCGCAAGGGCTTACGCCGCTCAAAGCCTCGACCGTGCTCAGCCCGCCCCAACCCAATGCGATGGAGCAATGGGTAGCCAGCGCCGAAGACCAGAATTTCGCGGTGCGCGTGCAGCAGGCCACGCTGGAAATCGCGTCGCGCGAAATCGAGCGCGCCCGCGCCGGGCATTATCCGACACTCAACATGGTGGGCAGCTACGGCAAGAATTCCGCCAGCATCAGCACGATCGGTACGGTGAGCCTGGGCACCGACAGCACCAGCCGCACCATCGGCTTGCAGCTTGCCATTCCCCTGTATGCAGGCGGCGGCGTCAACTCGCTGGTGCGTCAGGTGATAGCGAACCAGGAGAAAGCGCGCCAGGATCTGGAGAACGCGCGCCGCAGCGCCGCGCTGGCGGTGCGCCAGGCCTACCTCGGCGTCACCAATGGCATGGCGCAAGTGCGCGCGCTGGAACAGGCGCTCGTTTCCAGCCAAAGCGCACTCGATTCGAACAAGCTGGGTTACGAGGTCGGCGTGCGCATCAACATCGACGTGCTGAACGCGCAGCAGCAGGTGTTCTCGACCATGCGCGACCTGGCGAAGGCGCGCTACGACACCTTGGTGAACGGGCTGAAGCTCAAGGCCGCGGCGGGTACGCTGACCGAGGCAGACCTGGAAGCGGTCAACCGGCTGCTCGGCATCAACTAGGCTTGCGTTACCTATGCGGGGATAAGTCCCCGCATACTCCCCCA
>JAJZUK010000239.1 GCA_021847125.1 Pseudomonadota bacterium
CGCGACCATCATGACCTCGTGCGGCGCCAAACCGAGCATGGCCGCCGCACCCTGATAGGCCTCGGCGTCGGGTTTGTAGTGGTGAAACAACTCGGCTGAAAGCACGCAATCCCAAGGCAGGCCGGCATGCTTGGCCATATTGGTGAGCAGGCTGACGTTGCCGTTGGACAGCGTGGTGATGAGATAGCCTTTCTTCAGGCGCTTGAGCCCGCGCACCGCGTCGGGCCAAGGCGCGAGGCGGTGCCAGGCGCGGTTGAGGTGATCTATTTGCACCTCGCTCAACATATCGAGTTCCGCTTCGGCCAGGATGCGCTCGAGGATGCGCCGGTGCAGGCCGTCGATATTGGTCCAGGGCAGCCGGCCCGAACGCACGTCGTCCATCGCCGGACGGTAACCCGCGCGCCAGGCATCGGCGAACGCCGCCCAATCCGCGCGCACCCCAAATTCTTTTCCGAGCTTGCGTCCTTCGCGCGTGATGCTTCCGCGCCAGTCCACCACGGTGCCGAACACGTCGAAAGTCAGCGCCTTGACCTGCTGCAGCGCAGGCGTCAGTCGTTTTGCCATGACATTCCCTCAGTTCGCAGCGAGTGCTCAGGCTGCATAAGGCATCGCCTCCAAAAAAGGCGGCAGCGGCGAATCCAGCGTGGAACAGATTGCCCGCAGCAGTTCGGCATCAGTCAAACCGAGTTTGCCGTCGGCGAGCGCGCATTGTACCAATGCCTTTACCAGCCGCGGCTTTTGCATCGGCGCGAGCTGGTTGAGACGCGCCAGCGCCGCTTTCACGTCGACCAGACTGATCGCGCGCGCATCGAGCAGCGTGAGCGGGATGCCGAGCTCCTTCAGGCCGTGCTCGAAGGAGGCGCCCGCTTCGCCGTTCGTGGCGTGCGCGATCAGGGACAGGATCAGCCGCGCATCTTCGGCGAGCGGTTCGAGCGTGCGGTAGTTCACCGACACCGCGCGCCCGGCCCCTTCACCCAGCGTCGCCTCGAGCAGCGTCGCCACGACGAATTCCTCCAAGCTTACGCGCCGGTCGGCAGCTATCAGTTGCTGCAGCAGGTTGAGGAATTTCGCGCGCTCGGCCGGCGTCAGGCTCTTCAGCGTCGGCGCGGCGAGCGCCATCAGCGGCAGGCGCGCGACCTTGCCCAGGTCCTGCACCTCGGCGGCAATCCTGGCCACCAGCTCGGCATCTTCGCCGCCTGCGCGCAACAGATCGGTCTGTGTCTGACGCACCGGCCCGCCCAGCGCAAACACCAGTCCCAGCATCGCCTGTTTCGCCCCGGCAACGCTGCGCACGAGCTCGCGCACCTGCTGCGGCAGAGCGCTGAGCAGGGACGCGGCGTAATCGACATGCCGCGTGGAAACCCCGCCCACCGCCGCGATCACCGCGGCGGCTCCGGTCGCCATTCCCGGCGGTGCTTCGGTTGCGCCGCCGCGGCGCCCGCCCGCGCTGCGGCCAAACGCGTTGTCGCCGGCGAACGCGCTCGGCGCGGCAGGTGCGGGCGCTTCAGTCTCTACAGCCGCCGAGCGCGCCACGAGCTCGCTGATGGCCACCGCGTGGCCGTAGATACGCGCCAGCCTTTCCGGCACCGGGGGATGCGTGGCCATCAGATCGCCAAAACCGGAAGCGATCGCCTCGCCGAAAAACATATGGCTCGCTTCCGCGGCGCGCGGATGGACGATGCGCGATCCGGCCTGGCTGATTTTCGCGAGGGCGCGGCCGATGCCGTCGGGATTGCGCGTGAATTGCACCGAGGAAGCATCGGCCAGAAATTCGCGCTGACGCGACACACTCGCCTGGATCAGACGCCCGAAGAAAACGCCGATATAGCCGATCGCGATCAGGCCGATCCCGAGCAACACGAAAGACGAGCCCTTGCTGTCGCGGCGCGAGGAGCTGTTGGCGAGCATGCGTCCGAGCGTCGTCAGCAGCAGTATCCCGCCGAGCACGCCCATCAGGCGCAGGTTGAGGCGCATGTCGCCGTTCAGGATGTGGCTGAACTCATGTCCGATCACGCCCTGCAATTCGTCGCGGTTCAGTCTCTCCAGCGTGCCGCGCGTGACCACCACGGCGGCCTCTCTGGGCGAGAAGCCCGCGGCGAAGGCGTTGATCGTCTGCTCGCCGTCCATCACGAACACCTGCGGCACCGCCGTGCCCGAGGCGATCGCCATTTCCTCGACTACGTTGAGCAGCCTGCGCTCGGCCGGGTCGCTGCTTTGCGTGGAAACCAGCCGCGCTCCCATCATGCGCGCGAGTGACGCACCGCCCCCGGCCAGGCTCAGGATCTGAACCACGCTGCCGCCCGCGATCAGCGCCAGGGTGGCGAGCGTCACGAACAGGTAGAACGAGGCCGGCGCCATGGTGCGCGCGCCGCCGCCGGCCTGTTCGACCGTTACGCCCATGAAAGCGAGCGCGGCGACAATGTTCACCGCGACCACGATCGCCACCACAGCCAGAAGAAACAGCACGACCAGGCGCGTGGTCTGGCGCCGCGCCGCGTCCTGCTGCTCGAAGAAATTCATCTTGCCCTGGCCGCTGCGCCGGCCGCCGGCTCAGCTGAACGATACTTTCGGCGCCTTGCGCTCTTCCGCCGATTCGGTCGCCTGCAGCAACTCCGCGGACTTGAACTGGAACATGCCGGCGAGGATATTGGCCGGGAAGGACTCGACCCGCGTGTTGTAGCTCATCACCGCATCGTTGAACGCCTGGCGCGCGAACGCGATCTTGTTCTCGGTGCTGGTGAGCTCTTCCGACAGCTGCATCATGTTCTGATTCGCCTTCAGATCCGGATAGGCTTCGGACAGCGCGAACAGGCGCCCGAGCGCGCCGGAGAGTCCGGCCTCGGCCGTGGCCAGACCCTGGATCGCCGCGCCGTCCGCAGGATCGGCTGCCGCGCGCTGGTTGGCGCTCATGGCGGTGTTGCGCGCGGCGATCACCGCTTCCAGCGTCTGGCGCTCGTGCGCGATGTAGGCTTTCGCCGTTTCCACCAGGTTGGGGATCAAGTCGTAGCGGCGTTTGAGCTGCACGTCGATCTGCGCGAACGCGTTCTTGAAGCGGTTCCTGAGCGCGACCAGGCCGTTGTAAATCGAGACGGCCCAGAACACGGGTGCGGCGAGGATTACCAAGAAAATGATCAGACCGGTCCAGTTCATGTCGTTCTCCCTTAGCCCCGTAACAAAGCGAGGGGAAATCCTCCGAGGGGACTTCCTTCGGGGCGCCTCCCCTCGCGCTCCCCTAAGTCGGGCCGTAGCAAAAAACTTTTGCTACGGATTCTTAGGTTGTTCCGCCCGGCGGCAGGAACAGTTGCAGCAGATCGTTCAAAAACCGCTGTCCGCGCTTCGTCGGCGCGATGCGTACGTGGTCACGCGCTATCAGACCACGCTGCACCGCTTCGCGCAAGGGCCGCTCCACCGCGGCGAGCGCAAGGCCGGTGCGCTCGGCGAACAGTCCCGCCTCGAAGCCCCCGGTCAGGC
>JAJZUK010000240.1 GCA_021847125.1 Pseudomonadota bacterium
GCCGGCGGAGAACCTGATCGGCGAAGAAGGCAAGGGCTTCAAGTACATCCTCGACGGCATGAACGCCGAGCGCATCCTCGTGTCCTGCGAAGCCCTGGGCGACGCGCGCTGGTTCACGCAAAAGGCGACGGCCTACGCGACCGAACGCGTGGTATTCGACCGGCCGATCGGGCAGAACCAGGGCGTGCAGTTTCCGATCGCGCGCGCCTATGCGCAAACCCAGGCGGCGAACCTGATGCTGCGCAAGGCCGCGGCCCTGTTCCAGGCCGGCCTGCCCTGCGGCGACGAGGCCAACATGGGCAAACTGCTCGCATCGGAAGCGGCCTGGCATGCGGCCGAGGCCTGCATGCAGACCCACGGCGGCTTCGGCTACGCACGCGAATACGACATCGAGCGCAAGTGGCGCGAGACCCGGCTGTTCCAGATCGCGCCGATTTCGACCAACCTCGTGCTGTCCTACATCGGCGAGCACATCCTGGGGATGCCGCGCTCGTATTGAGCCAGCGACACCTTGCCTGGCGGACCTAGCCTTTCGCCGCGCGCACGTACGCGATGGAGGACTGGAAGATCTCCAGATCGTTCGCGTAATCGGCGGAGTCTGTGTGGTTGATCTGAATCCATTCCCGGGTGCTCTTCCTGCCCTTGGGCTCGAACGCAACGACGTTGTCCTTGAAGAATTGCAGATTTGCCGCGGCGGCAGCGGAGAGCCTTACCCCTACGCCGCCGTTGCAGACGCAGGCGAACATCTTCTTGCCGACGAAATAGGCGAACAGGCCGGTCATCTCTCCCGCTTCCACACCCGGGAGTTTCAGCAGCACGGCGTCCAGCGCTTGCTTGTGGCTCAGGTCGATCGCGTTGGGCGTCGCCATACAGACTAGTGCGACTGCTTCTTCGCGGCATCCGCGGCGGCCGTCTTGACCTGTTCCCGCTTCGCCTTCTTCGCGTGTTTGGCGATCCCCGCGAGAACCTTCCTGGTTCGTTGCTTTGCCCGCCTGGTCTTCAACATGCTTGCGTGACTCATTGGAGCCTCCGATTGAGCTGCGGTTGAACTGTCCCTAGTCTGTGCCCATTGTCCTTTCCACGCCAGCGAAATCGATTCAGGCTGCCGCGCGAATCGCCCCGAGCCGGCGCAAGCTCGCCTGCTCTCCCAGTCGCGCGAGATCCCGGTACAGACCGCTGGCATCGATGTCGCCTGCGCTGGAGGCGCAGTCGAGGAATTTCGCCTTGAGTTCCTCGTCCTTGAGCGGCAGCTTGGCGTTGCCGCGCGCAAAGCGCACCTCGCCCGAATCGAGCTTGCGCCCGTCTTTGAGCTCCAGCACCACGCGGTCGGTGAGCGAGAAGATCGGCTCGATCGGGCAGCTCGTGTCCACCGTGGCGATGTTCACCTTGCCCATCGCCTCGCGCACCGGCGCCTCGGCCACGAATTCGTCGGTGAGCTGCGCCAGGCCGACTTTGCGCGCGACCAGCGCAGAGGCGACAGCGAATTCGAGGCTGAACTTGGCTTCGAGCCCGGTTGCGGGCGCGTGGTTGCGCAGCATCGAGGCCTGCGCCACGCCTATGGTGGCATCGATCTGTTTGATGTCCTGCGCTTTGACGTCGTTGGCAGCCGCGAGATCGAGCACGGCGTCGATCACGCGGTGCGTGGCATAGCACATCGGGTATTTCTTGATCGACAAGCCGGTGTCGAGGATGCGCAGTTGCTTGCCCAGGCCGGAGACCGGGCGCTCGCGTTCGGCGCGCCCCTTGGGCGAGAGCGCGGCGAGAAAGCCCGCGTGGTGCTCGAACGCGTCGGGCGCGGCGCTGAGGCCGAGCGCGGCGAGACGCACCGCCTCGATCGCGCAAGCTGCGGCGCGGCCGGCATGCAGCGGCTTGGTCATGGTGCCGAAATTCGCGACTAGCCCGCTCGCCATGCTCGCCGCGAGCGCAAGCGCATTGCGGCAGTGCTGCGGCGACAGCTTGTGCAGATGCGCCACGGCGGCGGCCGCCCCTACCGTGCCCATCACCGCAGTCGGATGCCAGCCTTTGAGATGATAGGCGTCGGGTTCGCGCGCGAGCAGCTCGGCCCAGACTTCGTATCCGACCAGATAGGCGCGCAACGCGTCCGCGCCGGATGCGCCCAGGCGCTCGCCTTCGGCCAGGATCGCCGGCACCAACACCGTGCTCGGATGGCCGCCGAGCGCGACGTCGTCGTAATCGAGTGCGTGCGCCGCCGTGGCATTGATCAGCGCGGCATCGGCTGCGGCGGCACGCTCGGTACCGAACAGCACGCGCGCCTCCTGCGCGGTCGAGCGCCGCGCCGCCACGAACTCGCGCACGATGCCCACCACGGGCTCGCTTCTGCCCGCGATCATGGTGGAAATGGTGTCGATGAAGCCGGTGCGCACAATGCGCGCCGCTTCTTCGGGAACGGCGGTGCCCGCGCTCACGAAATGCGCGATGCTATCGGTCAAGCCAGTCATCTGAACTCTCCTTTATTGCGCCGTCTGCGCCGCCAGGGTTGTTCCGCCTTGCGCTGGCGCGCCCAATCTGCAACCATGTGGTCCCCGCAAGAACGACAGCAGGCATAAGTCGCTCGGGAATAATATTAACCCTTGGAGGAGATTGTATGTTGAAGCGATTTTTGCTTGCCCTGACGACAGCGTCTGCAGCACTTGTGTGCACTGCCGCCGTTGCAGAGGATTTCCCCGGCCACCCGGTCCACATCATGGTGCCCTGGGCCCCCGGCGGCAACGTCGACATCACCGCGCGTACGCTGCAGCAGGCGTTCTCCGAGGCTCTCGGCCAACCGGTGGTCGTCGACAACCGCGCCGGTGCGGGCGGCACCATAGGCACGGCCGCGGTGGTGAAGTCTGGGGCCGACGGCTACACGCTGCTGCTCGGCTCCAGCGGCACGGTGACTTCGGGCGCTGCCGTATTCAAGAATCTAAGCTATGACCCGCTCAAGGACCTGGTGCCGGTCGGCCCGATCCAGTACGTGGCCATGGTGCTCACCGCGGCGCCGAAGACACCGGTGTCGAACTTCAAGGAATACGTCGCTTTGGCGAAGTCGAAGCCGGGACAAGTGAGTATCGCCTCCGCCGGCAACGGCTCGTCCAACCATCTCGCGCTCGAACTGATGGCGCGCCAGGCTGGCCTGAAGCTGGTGCACGTACCCTATAAAGGCAGCGGCCCGGCGATCAACGATCTGCTCGGCAGCCAGGTGGAGAGCATGATGGACCAGCTGACCGCTTCGATCGACCACATCCGCGGCGGCCGCATCAAGGCGCTCGGGGTCACCTCGCTCAAGCGCTCGCCGCTGCTGCCGAATGTGGCTACGCTGGACGAGCAAGGCCTCACCGAATTCATGCCCAACGACGCCGACCTGCTCGATCAGCTCGAGAGCTGGCTGCCGAGCGACGCGGTGCGCGAGCCGCTGTTCGCGAGCAACGCGGCGAAGCTGTATCGTTTCGAAGGCTAGCGCAGCCTGGGAGC
>JAJZUK010000241.1 GCA_021847125.1 Pseudomonadota bacterium
TGCATTAGATTACCCGTTTCCCTGTGCTCACTGGCCGCCTCCGGGCTGGATTTCGACGCGCGCCAAATACGTTTCCAAATTCGTCACGAGTGCGCCCAGCGCCGCCGCATCGTGCTCGCGCGCGCCCTGCTCCATCGCTGCGCCCAGCCGCGAAATCTCGGGAAAACCGTAGCCGCCGCCGGAGCCTTTCATCGCATGCGCCGCGGCGCGTACGGTCTCGAAATCGGCAGCCGCCAGCGCGGCGCGGATTTTGTCGACGTCAGCTGCACGAT
Organism: Pseudomonadota bacterium; assembly: GCA_021847125.1. Next base: position 273 of record JAJZUK010000241.1, read on the forward strand.
TGGCGAGAAAACGCGGCACCAGCGCGGCGATCTGCGCATCGACGGCGATTATGAGCTTGTCGGACATAGCCCTCCCGCAGGCATTTTAGCAGACAGCCGCAGCGCCCCGCGCCGCCGCTGCATATTTGACGCTGCCAGCGAAAAGTACGATGCTTCGCCGGTCATGAAATTCTCTTTCAGAATCGGCATCTACCTGGTTCTTGCCACGACGATCGCCATGCTGATCACGATCGGAGGCGCATACCGGCTGAGCGTGACCGAGCAGGTCGAGCACGCCACTGCCGAAGCGAAGAGCCAGCGCATGCTGGCCAAACTCGAGGAACTGGTCAGCGCCAGGGAAGCGGTGGAATCCGCCACCCTGAGTTATGTCATCAGCCGCTCCGAACGCGATCTGCAGCGGCTGCACGAGACCGATGCCAACTGCCGCCGCGAAATAGCGCAGCTGGCGCAACTCGTCGCCGACGATGCCGAGCAGCGGCATCGCACCGCCGCGCTCGACGCCGCCGCGACAGCCTTGGTGGACATGCAACAGCAGGTCACCCAGCTGCGCCAGCAACAGGGACTGGCCGCGGCCGTAGCCTTCATCTCGAGCGAGAGCTACCGCGGCAGCGAACGCCAATTCGAACAACTGGTGGAGGCGATGCGGCAGCGCGAACATAGCTTGGACAGCGCCCGCCGCACCCGCATCACCACGCGCACGCAGCAGCTCGGCCAGCTCACGCTCTGGAGCGGTCTGTTGACCATCGGACTTGCGCTGTTCGCCGCCGCGGTGATCAACCGCCAGCGCGAAGAACGGCGCCTGACCGAAGCGCACCTGCGTGAACAGGAAAAGCAGTATCGCCTGGTCACCGGCTCCGTTCCGGCCATGATCTGCTATGTCGACAGCGCCCACCATATGCGCTTTCATAACTACGCCGTCGAGGAGTGGCTGGATCTGCCCGCCGAGCGCATCGACAATCATCATCTTGCCGAGGTTCTCGGGACGGCCACCTACGCATCGATCCTGCCCGAAATCGAATCGGCACTGCGGGGCGAGCGCGTCGAGTACGAACGCGCGCGGCACGGCATCGATGGGCGCGAGCATTATCTCGCCGGGACGTTCATTCCGGATTACGACAGCGCTGGCCGCAGCGTCGGATTTTTCGCAATGATCATCGACATCACTGCGCGCAAAGCGGCGGAGGAGGCGCTGCGCGCAAGCGAGGAGCGCTGGAAATTCGCGCTGGAGGGCGCCGGCGACGGCGTATGGGACCGCAATATACAAACCGACGAAGTCGTGTATTCGAGACGCTACAAGGAGATGCTCGGCTTTGCCGAAGAGGAATTCGAAAACCGGCGCGACGAATGGGAACGGCGTATACACCCGGCGGATAAGCCGCGCGTAATGGCTGACCTGCAGGCGTATCTTGACGGCAACACCCCGGCCTACGCCACCGAATTCCGCATGCAATGCAAGGACGGCAGCTGGAAATGGATACTCGCGCGCGGCATGGTGGTCAGCCGTGATGCCGGCGGCGCGCCGCTGCGCATGATCGGCACCCACACCGACATCAGCGCGCGCGTGCGGCAACAGGAGGAAATTACCCGCGTCAATGAACGCCTCGACCTGGCCCTGCAGGGGTCGCGGCTGGCGCTCTGGGATGCGGATATCGCCAGCGGCACGATTTACCTGAGCGAAGGCTGGGCCGAGATGCTCGGCGACAGGCCGCAGGAGACGTTTACCGATTACGCCACGCTGCTCGCCATCGTGCCTCCAGACGACCTGGGACGCGTGCGCGACGTGCTCCTGGCTGCGATAAAGGGCGCGAGCCCGGAATACCATGTCGAGCACCGCGTCCGCACCCGCAGCGGCGAGTGGAAGTGGATACTCAGCCACGGGCAAGTGGTCAGCCGCGACACCTCGGGCCGCGCCCTGCGCATGACCGGCACCAACGCCGATATTTCATCGCGCAAAGAGATCGAGCGCATGAAGAACGAATTCATCTCGGTGGTCAGTCACGAGCTGCGCACTCCGCTTTCGTCCATCGTCGGCTCGCTCGGTCTGCTCGTCAAAATGCCGGACCTGCGCCAGGATATCCAGACGCTGATCCGCGTGGCGCGGGACAACTCGCAGCGCCTGGTACGTCTGATCAACGACATCCTCGACGTGGAAAAACTCGATTCCGACACGCTGCAGATACAGATTGAACCGGTGGAACTCGGAGCCTTGCTCTATACTGCGATTCAGGCCAATCAGGGTTACGCCGATCAGTACGGCGTCAGCCTGGTCCTGACGCAGAGCCAGGGGCCGGCCTGGGTCGAAGCCAATTTCGACCGGCTGATGCAGGTCATGGCCAACCTGCTGTCGAACGCGGCCAAGTTCTCCCCGCGCGGCGCGCGCGTCGAAGTGCGCCTGGAACGCGTGCACGGCGCCTTGCGCGTAAGCGTTGCGGACCCCGGCCCCGGCATTCCGGAAGAATTCAAGCCGCGCGTCTTCGACCGGTTTGCACAAGCCGACAGTTCAACCTCGCGCCGCCGCGGCGGTACCGGCTTGGGTCTGGCCATCTGCAAAATGATTTTGGACAAGCTCGGCGGGAAGATCGATTTTGTGAGCGCCCCCGGCCGGGGCACGACGTTTTATTTCGAGCTGCCGCCTCATGCGCGGACGGCGCAGCCGTACGCGCGCGACCGCGGCGCCGTGCGGACATGAGCAAGCCGCTGAAGAAGATCATGCTGGTGGAGGACGATCCCGATATCCAGCTGATTACCCGCCTGAGTCTGGAAGTGGGCGGCGGCTACGAGGTGCACACCTGCGCGGGCGGCGCCGAGGCCTTGCAGGCGGCCGGCGCGCATGCGCCGGACCTGATACTGCTCGACATGATGATGCCGGGCATGGACGGACTGCACACCATGACGGCCCTGCGCCAGCTGCCCGCGCTCGCGGCGACCCCGGTGGTATTTTTTACCGCCAACACGCAGGACCAAGTGCGGCAGGACTTGCTGCGCCACGGCGCGCTGGGTGTGATCGTGAAGCCGATAGAACCGGGCGCGCTGGTGGAGCAAATCCGCGCCCTGTGGCAGCGCCGCGAAAATTCCGACGCCGCGTGCTAGCGCGGCTATTGAAAAACGCGTGCCTGATATGAAAGTGCGCGCCATCATGGCGCGCTCTCAGAGGGAAGCGTTTTTCAATAGCCCTGACTTGGGGGATTTA
>JAJZUK010000242.1 GCA_021847125.1 Pseudomonadota bacterium
GAAGAAAAAGACGATACGTACCATACCGCAGGAACGCACGCCGATGCCGGAGCAGGATGCGCAGGTGCGCGCGAAGAACTTCGAGGAAGTGGCCTGCGGCTACAGCCTGGAAGACGCGCTGCGCGAATCGGAGCGCTGCCTCATGTGCCCGGACCAGCCTTGCGTGTCGGGCTGCCCGGTGGGGATCAATATTCCGGGCTTCATTCAGAAGATCAACGAAAAGAATCTGCGCGGCGCCTACGACATCCTGACCGACACCAATCTGCTGCCCTCGATCTGCGGCCGCGTCTGCCCGCAGGAAAACCAGTGCGAGGGCGTGTGCACCGTGGGCGAATCGCTGGAAGCGGTCGCGATCGGGCGCATGGAGCGCTTCGTCGGCGACACCGCGATCAAGGAAGGCTGGGTCAACATCCCCTACATCGAGCCCAACCGCTTCCGCGTCGGCATCGTCGGCTCCGGGCCGGCCGGCATGGCCTGCGCCGCGGACATGGCCAAGGCCGGCTGCGATGTGACGGTGTACGAAGCCTTCCACCAGCCGGGCGGCGTGCTCAAATACGGCATCCCGGATTTCCGCCTGCCGAACGAGGTGATCGACGCCGAAATCAACAACCTGAAGAAGTTCGGCGTCAAGTTCGAATGCAACACCCTGGTCGGGCGCCTGTTCACGATCGAGCAGATGATCGACGAGATGGGCTTTCACGCCGTGTTCATCGGCGTCGGCGCCGGCTACCCGACCATGCTCAACATTCCCGGCGATTCCTCCAACGGCGTGCTCTCGGCCAACGAGCTCTTGACGCGCTGCAACCTGATGCGCGCGCGGGACTTCCCGAATTTCGATACGCCGCTGCCGATCGGCAAGCGCGTCGCGGTCGTCGGCGCGGGCAATACCGCGATGGACGCGACGCGGGTGTCGCTGCGCCTGGGCGCGGAAAAGGTGTACTGCGTCTACCGCCGCTCGCGCACCGAGGCGCCGGCGCGGGCCGAGGAAGTGCACCACGCCGAGCAGGAAGGGGTGGAATTCCACTGGCTCACGGCTCCGGTCGCGGTCTTGGACGACGGCAAAGGCAACGTGCGCGGCATGCGCTGCGTGAGGATGGAGCTGGGCGAGCCCGACGATTCGGGCAGGCGCCGTCCGGTGCCGGTCGCGGGCAGCGAATTCGATTTCGAAACCGACCTGATCGTGTATGCGATCGGCACCAACGCGAACCCGATCATGGGCCAGACCTCGAAACTCAAGCTCAACAAATGGGGCTACATCGGCGCCGATGAAAACCTCGCGACTTCGGTGGCGGGCGTGTTCGCCGGCGGCGACATCGTCACCGGCGCGGCGACCGTGATCCAGGCCATGGGCGCGGGACGCAAGGCCGCGCGCAGCATGAAGGCCTATCTCGGCATCCGCGACGCGGCGCTGCCCTATATCGGCGCCGAGGGCGCCGGCACCTTGTTCGGCATCGATGCGCGCGAGCGCAATTTCGCGCGCGTGCGCGTCGCCTAGTCAGCAGCTACGGAAAAACCATGAACGATATGACCATAGAGAAGTCGGTGAAGAAGCCCGCCAGGAAAGCGGCAGCGTCCGCGGGCAAGAAAGCGGCGGTGAAGCTCAAAGAGCACATCGTCGAAATCATCAGCGATTCGGGCGAAGGCGCGCAGAAGTGCGGCCAGTCGCTCGGCGCGATTGCGGCGCAAATGGGCAACGGCATCTGGACCACGGAGATCATCCCGGCCGAAATCCGCCCGCCCGCGCGCAGCGTCGCCGGCGCGAGCGGCAACCGCATCCGCATCGGCGCCAAATACATCACCAACGGCGGCGACGAGACCGACCTCGTGGTCGCGTTCAACGAGCAGGTGCTGCTCGGACGCGTGCGCGCGAAAGAGCTCAAGCCCGGCTGCACCATCCTGCTGGAGAACATGTGGCGCACGCACGCCGACCCGAAGATCGTGGCCTCCTACATCGAAACCCACGACAAGCTCGTGGCCGCGGGCTACGACGTGCGCGAAATCCCGATGGAAGAGGAGTGCAAGAAGATCGTCGCCGATGCGCGCCGCGGCAAGAACATGTTCGCGCTGGGCATGCTGTGCTACATCTACAGCCTGGAGCTCAAGCTCGCGGTGGACCAGATCGTGCTCGCGTTCGGCAAGAAGGACCAGAGCGTGGTCGACGCGAACATCCGCCTGCTCGAAGCCGGCCAGAAATGGGCCGAAGCCAATCTCGACTTCTGTTACAGCATCCCGGCGGTGCGCGCGACCGAGCCGCAGCTGGTGGTCAACGGCAATACCTCGCTCGCGCTGGGGGTGCTCGCTTCGGGCATGGAGATCTGCGCCATGTACCCGATCACGCCCGCGACCTCGGCTTCGCACTACCTGTCCGAAGTGTTCGAGAAAGTCGGCGGCATGGTGCATCAGGCCGAGGACGAGATCGCGGCCTGCGCGTTCGCGATCGGCGCGTCCTACGCCGGCAAGTGCACCGTGACCATCACCTCCGGCCCGGGCTACTCGCTCAAGCAGGAAGGCATAGGGCTCGCGGTCATGGGCGAAATCCCGCTGGTCGTGGTGAACGTGCAGCGCGGTGGGCCGAGCACCGGCCAGCCGACCAAGATGGAGCAGGGCGACCTGATGGCCGCGATATTCGGCAGCCACGGCGACGCGCCCAAAGTCGTCATGGCACCCGGCACGATCGAGGAATGCTTCTATTCGATCATCACCGCGCGCAAGATCGCCGAAACCTTCAACATGGTGGTGGTGGTGCTGACCGACGCCGGCCTCGCCACCTCGCAGCAGCCGTTTGCGCGCCCGGTATTCAACGAAACCTGGATGGCGCCGCCGGTCGATCAGAGCCCGGTGCCCAAAGGCGCCAAGCCCTACGACTGGGACGAGAACACCGGCCTCGCGCGCCGCTTCATTCCGGGCCAGCCCGGCGGCATGCACACGCTGACCGGCCTCGCGCACGACCGCGACAGCCACGTTGCCTACGACGCCGAAATCAACGAACAGACGCTGCGCTTTCGCAGCCTGAAGCTCGCCGCGCTGCAAAAAACGCTCAAGGCGCCGCCGGTATTCGGCGATGCCAAGGGCGATCTGCTGGTGATCGGCTGGGGCAGCACCAAGGGCGCGATCGAGGAAGCGGTCGAGATCATGCGCGCCGAAGGCAAGAAAGTGTCTTCCATGCACCTGCAGTTCCTGCAGCCGCTGCCGCCGGGGATCAAGGAAATCATGCACGGCTTCAAGCAGGTCATGACCATCGAGAGCAACTGGAGCGACCGGCCCGAGGACAAGATCATCGACGAAACCAACCGCCGCTATTCGTCGCTGGCGATCCTGCTGCGCGCGCGCTATCTGGTCGACGTCGATTGCTGGAGCGAGGTCAAGGGCCAGCCGATCAAGCCCGGCACCATCCGCCGCGTAATGCTGGAAAAACTGAAGAAGTAAAGGAAGGGACCAGACCATGAACATGATGTCCGATCT
>JAJZUK010000243.1 GCA_021847125.1 Pseudomonadota bacterium
TCTAGAAGACCGGAACGTTCCGGCGCGATGTCGCGCGCCTCGGCCGGCAGAATTTCCGCCGGGGCTTGCCCGCTGCCATGCGCGAATTCTCCACTGGACACCGTGCGCCGCGGCGGCGTTCGACGCGCGCCCGGGCCGGCGGTTGATTCGGCACACTATGCTGATTTGTGTCTAGCGTGTCAATTCAGCGCCCGCGCACTCGCTTGCAGCGCGCGGCGCGCCCCCGGCGCCGCTGCGTTTCTTGCCATTTCAACATAACCTGTGTTAGTTTTGCCAAACTGAATGAATATTCATTCAGTCGGATTGTAGTCGATAGCGGGACGCCTGCAAAGTGCCCGGTGCGCGGCGGCGCAACGGCACGATCCGGGAAAGCGCGGGGGATTCCCCCTCATTGTGAATCAGGTCTTTCATTGCGGAGTTGAACATGCGACTAGACGGCAAGACGGCGGTGGTCACCGGAGCGGCTTCCGGAATCGGGCGGGCAACCGCCGAAACCCTGGCACAGGCGGGGGCGCACGTGCTGCTCGGCGACATCGCGCTGGAGGCGGGCGAGCAGAGCGCGGCGGCGATCCGGGCCAAAGGCCTGGGCGCCGACTTCATGCGGCTCGACGTGACCGATCTCGAGTCGATCGAGGCATTCAAGCGCGCGGCCTACGAGCGGCGCCAGCACGTGGACATCGTCGCCAATGTCGCCGGCTGGGGCAAGATCGAGCCGTTCGTGAAGAACACGCCGGACTTCTGGCGCAAGGTGATCGACCTGAACCTGTTCGGGCCGATCGCAGTCACGCGCGCGTTCCTCGACGACATGATCGAGCGCAAGGCGGGCAAGATCATCACCGTTTCCAGCGACGCCGGCCGGGTAGGCAGCCTAGGCGAGTCGGTCTACTCCGGCGCCAAAGGCGGCGCGATCGCATTCACCAAGTCGCTCGCGCGGGAAATGGCGCGCTTCAACATCAACGTGAACTGCGTCTGCCCCGGGCCGACGGACACGCCGCTGCTCGCCGTGGTGCCGGAGAAGCACCGCGAAGCGTTCGTGCGCGTCACGCCCATGGGCCGCCTCGCGCAGCCGTCGGAGATCGCCGACGCGGTGCTGTTCTTCGCCAGCAGCCGCGCAGCGTTCATCACCGGTCAAACCCTGAGTGTCAGCGGCGGGCTTACCTTGGCCGGCTGACATCCCCCTGTTCCATTAACAGCAATACGGAGAATCAAATGTACAGACTCAAAGCCGCCGAGTGGCGCCCGCAGCATTTCAAATGGGAAGTCAGGGACCGCGTCGGCACGATCACGCTGAATCGCCCCGAACGCAAGAATCCGCTGACGCTGGAGAGCTACGCCGAGCTGCGCGATACGTTCCACAAGCTGCAGTACGCCGAAGACGTGCGCGCCGTGGTCTTCACCGGCGAGGGCGGCAATTTCTGCTCAGGCGGCGACGTCCATGAAATCATCGGTCCCCTGACCAAGATGGACATGACCGGACTGATCACGTTCACGCGCATGACCGGAAATCTGGTGAAGGAGATGCGCACCTGCCCGCAGCCGATCATTGCCGCAGTCGACGGCATTTGCGCCGGAGCAGGCGCGATCATCTCCATGGCGAGCGACCTGCGTTACGGCACGCCGGAGTGCAAGACCGCGTTCCTGTTCGTGCGCGTCGGCCTGGCCGGCTGCGACATGGGCGCCTGTGCCATCCTGCCGCGCATCATCGGCCAGGGGCGCGCCTCGGAACTGTTCTACACCGGACGCGCGATGTCGGCGCAGGAAGGGCATGCCTGGGGCTATTACAACGAGCTCGTGCCCAAGGACAAGCTGCAGGAACGCGCGCACGCGATGGCGAAAGAGATCGCCGACGGCCCGATGTTTGCGCATGCTATGACCAAGAAATGCCTGCACCAGGAATGGAACCAGACCATCGAGCAGGCGCTGGAGACGGAGGCCGAGGCGCAGGCGATCTGCATGCAGACCAAGGATTTCACGCGCGCCTATAACGCGTTCGTGGCCAAGCAAAAACCTGTGTTCGAGGGCAATTGAGGCGCCATCGCAGGCGCGCCGCAACGCCCGCGGCAGGGCGGCGCGCTGCGGCGTCGCCGCATTCTGCGGCGGGTGCGCCATGAAATTGCCGGGGCATGTCGCAAGCGTCGTCACCGACGCCAAGCTGGTGGAGGAGCGGCGCGGGCAGATCCTGCGCGCGGCGGTGAAGCTGTTTTCGGACAAAGGCTATTACACCACCACCATCTCGCAGATTGCGCGCGAGGCCGGCGTCAGCACCGGCCTGATCTACCAGTATTTCGGCGACAAGGACGACGTCCTGCTGCTTTCGCTCAAGCTGGTGCTCGAGACCTATGAAAAGGAAATCCCGCCGCGCCTCGAAGGCATCAAGCATCCGGTCGAACGCCTGTGCATGGCCTTGTGGGCCTATTGCAGCATCGTCGACGGCCTGCGCGATGCAACCGTACTTGCCTACCGCTCGACCAAGTCGCTGCGCGCCGACCGCAGGGCCTTGGTGAAGCAGGAAGAGCTCCGGACCAACCGCTTGCTGCAGCAGTGCCTGCGCGAATGCATTGCCGCAGGACATATGCGCCCGGTGAACGAGTATCTGCTGGTGTACCAGTACGTGCATTTCTGTCACGCCTGGGCGCTCAAGCACTGGGCGTTTCGCGCGAAATTCAGCCTGGGCAGGTACGTCGACGAAGGCATCGGACTCCTGGTCGAGCCTTTTCTCACGGCGAAGGGGCGCAGCGCGCTCGCCGCGATACGGCGGCGCACCGCCCATTTCACGCGTGCCGCCAAACCCGCATCGCGCGCATAAGCGCGCGGTGCGCGCCGCTGTTCGCGAAAAAAAACGGGCACCTGCGGGTGCCCGTATTGGTCTCGGCCCTTGCGCGCCGCGCGCCGGTGCAGGCGCCGCGCTTGCTCCGGCGCTGCCTTGGCCTTACTCGACCTTTTCGCCGTGCAGGGCCAGGTCCAGACCTTCGCGTTCCTCATCCGCGCCGACGCGCAGCCCGATCGTCATGTCGATCACCTTGAGGATGATATAGCTCATGATGCCGCTGTAGAGCAGGGTGGTCGCGACGCCGTAGAACTGGGTCAGCAGGCTGCCGTCGACGCCGCTGATTTCCTTGACGTTGAGCACCCCGGTCAGCAGCGCACCGACGATCCCGCCGACGCAGTGCACGCCGAAGGCGTCGAGCGAGTCGTCGTAGCCGAAGGCCTTTTTCACCGAGGTCGAGGCGACGAAGCAGATCACGCCCGCGGCGATGCCGATGATCAGCGCGCCGGTCGGGCCGACGAAGCCCGAAGCCGGCGTGATTGCCACCAGTCCGGCGACGGCGCCCGAGGCGATGCCCAGTACCGAAGGCTTGCCCTTGGTCAGCCACTCGGTGAACATCCACGCCATCGCCGCAGCCGCGGTTGCGAACTGCGTGACCAGCATGGCCATGCCGGCGAGGCCAACGGTGGCC
>JAJZUK010000244.1 GCA_021847125.1 Pseudomonadota bacterium
CAATCGGCGATCTTGGATAAACCCCCCCGCGCTGTCCTTGTTTTTACCAATAACTGTATTTTCCATACGGATACGCTTTTTATCCGTATGGAAAATACGGTTGGCGCGCGTCCCACAAGAGGACTTGCTTCGCGGCGCAGCGCGCAAGGTTTTCTTTAAGTCGGATACACGCCGTCTGCTTGCGGCTGCATCAAGAATAAGTAATCGCCTCGCGCCGGTCGTTGCGATCCAGGTGCGGCACGCGATTGAAGCTCACCAGGCGTAACGAGCGCGGGCTGAAGAAAATTTCGCAGAATCCGGAGTTGCGAAACTGCAGGTTGAGTTCTATCGCGGTCTGCGCCGGCGCCTGCAGCAGGTCGGCGATGCCGCGGCCGATGGCGCCGCCTGAAGTCGCGGCGAGCACGTTGGCGTCATCGGGCAGGTCGGCGCAGGCGCTTTTCATCGCCGCGGCGATGCGCTCGCCGAAACCGCCCCAGGTCTCGGGCAGCGGCCCCGGCAGTTTGTCCTCCGACCAGGCCGCGAGCGCCGCCTTGATGGTGCGATAGACCGAACGCACGTCGCCTTTGGCGCGGGCCTCGGCCCATTCGTCGCCCAGATAAGCCTTGTACAGGGCTTCGCCCGAATACTCGTTCCAGCCCGGATGTTCCCCGGCGGTCAGCGCCGAGCCCATGGTCTCGAGGATGGCGCGCGCGGTTTCGCGCTGGCGCTCCAGCGTGCCGCATACGGCGCGGTCGAATACGATGCCGCGCTCGGCGAAGTATTCGCCCAGCCAGACCGACTGCCGCCGGCCGAGTTCGCTCAGGCGGTCGTAGTTTTCGGCGGCGAAGGAGGCTTGGCCGTGACGGACCAGATATAGGGTAGCCATGCAGGCGGGAGGATACGCGAATTGGGCGGCTAGTGTCCCGTTCCGGAAATAGCTTGCCTATGTCGCATTCTCGAAGTGAGATGGTCGCGAAAGTTCGCCGCGTTCGGCGCCAGGCGCGAAGCGCGACGAGACAGGGTTGGGCACCCGGCGAGGAGCGCGACAAAGCATGGCGCCGAACTGGCGGACTTTTGCAAGATATTTCCGGAACGGGACACTATATTCAGCCGCCGAAGCGCTGCAGGCCGTCCAGGTCGAGCACGGTCACCAGGCCGTAGTCGACTTTGATCAGGCCGGCCTTGCCCAGCACCTGCAGCGCGCGGTTGACGCGCTGGCGCGAGGCGCCGGCGAGATAGCCGAGTTCTTCCTGCGAGATCTGGATATGCGGATCGGAGTTCGGGTAGAGGTGGGGATTGAACAGCGCCGCCAGCGTGCGCGCGACGCGCGCGTCCGGCTCGAGCAAACGGTCGTGTTCGACCATGCCGATGAAATGCCCCAGGCGCTCGTTCAATTGCTTCAGCAGAAAGCGGTTGAACGGTATGCTGGTGTCCAGCAGCCAGCGGAACGTCGCTTCGGGCATGAACGCGATGCGCGAGTCGCGCAGCGCCACGACGTCGTACTTGATGTCCAGTCCTTTCAGCACCGAGCCCTCCGCGAACCAGCCGCCGGCGGGTATCCCCGCAAACGTGACCGACTTGCCCGCGGGCGACAGGCTGTGGAGCTTGACCAGCCCGTCTATCACCCCGAGCCAGGCGTTCGCCGGGTCGCCTTTGCGGCAGATGCAGGCGCCGGCTTCGAATTCGCGCACGGCGATGCTTGCCCGCACCCGGCTCAAGTGTTCCGCGGGCAGTTCCTGTGTCCAGGGGCTCAAGGCCAACATGTCATCCAGCGATCGCATCGCAGGCCGCCAATATTCAGAGTGTCCGTCAGGCGACATTTTGCCCGAAATTTGTGCTGTATGATGACTCAGCCGCAACGCTGCTTTGCCCTGCGGGCGGTGACCAGGGCCGCAGCATCCCCGGTGTGCGATTGGGGGAAGGCCCGGCTTTAGGCTAGAATAAATCTTGAACGCTCCGGGACAGGAGCGCAACGCGTTGGAGGAGGATCCAATGTCAGAACGGTCTCTGGATACATTTCCGCGGCTGCTGCTGCAGCACGCGGCCGTGCGCCCGGAGCATCCGGCGATACGCGAAAAAGACCTGGGCATCTGGCAGAGCTGGAACTGGAGCCAGGTCTCGGCCGAAGTGCGCGCCCTCGCCGGCGGTCTGGCCGAACTGGGTTTCCGCCGCGGCGACAGCCTGGCGATCATCGGCGACAACCGTCCGCGCCTTTATTGGGCCATGACCGCGGCCCAATGCCTGGGCGGGATTCCCGTTCCCATGTACCAGGACGCGGTGGCGCAGGAACTGGAGTATGTGCTGCAGGACGCCGGCATCCGCTTCGCCATCGTCGAGGACCAGGAGCAGGTGGACAAGCTGATCGAGTGCCGCGAACGCTCCCCCGGCCTCGAACACATCCTGTATGACGATCCGCGCGGCCTGCGCCATTACAGCCAGAGTTTCCTGCTCAGCCTGGACGCGGTGCAGGAACTGGGGCGCGGCCGCGCCGCCAAGCAGCCGGAGTTCATCGAGCGCGAGATCGAGCTGGGCAAGACCGACGACGTGGCGATCATGCTCTATACCTCGGGCACCACCGGCAAGCCCAAAGGCGTGTGCATCACCCATTCGGCGCTGATCAACGCCTCGCGCGGCGGCTGCGGTTTCGACCGGCTGACCGCGGACGACGAGATCCTGTCCTACCTGCCGATGGCCTGGGTCGGGGACAACCTGTTTTCCTACGCCCAGTCGCTGATGGCCGGCTTCACCGTCAACTGCCCGGAGTCGGGCGAGACGGTGATGACCGACATGCGCGAGATCGGGCCGACTTATTATTTCGCGCCGCCGCGGGTGTTCGAGAACCTGCTCACCCAGGTGATGATCCGCATCGAGGACGCGGGCGCGATCAAGCGCGGCATGTTCCACTACTTCATGGACGTGGCAAGGCAGTGCGGCGCGGAGATCCTCGACGGCAAGAACGCCGGCGCCGGCAAGCGCCTGCTCTACGCGCTCGGCAACATCCTGGTGTACGGCCCCTTGCGCAACGTGCTCGGCATGAGCCGCGTGCGCGTGGCCTATACCGCCGGCGCGGCGATCGGCCCGGACCTGTTTCGCTTCTACCGCTCGATCGGCATCAATCTGAAGCAGCTCTACGGCTCGACCGAAACCTGCGCCTATGTCTGCCTGCAGAAAGACGGCCAGATCAAGCTCGACACCGTGGGCATCCCCGCGCCCGGGGTGGAGGTCAAGATCGCCGACAGCGGCGAAGTGCTGGTCAAAAGCGGGGCGATGTTCAGGGAGTATTACAAGCGGCCCGACGCCACCGCGGAGAGCATAGACGCGGCCGGCTATTTCCATACCGGCGACGCCGGGTTCTTCGACCTCGACGGGCAGCTGAAGATCATCGACCGCGCCAAGGATGTCGGCAAGCTGGCGAACGGCGCCCTCTATGCGCCGAACTACATCGAGAACAAGCTCAAGTTCTTCTC
>JAJZUK010000245.1 GCA_021847125.1 Pseudomonadota bacterium
CAATGGTTGCGTGGTGCTCGCGAACGCCGACCTCGACGCGCTATCGAAGAAACTGCAGATCGGACTCACGCCGGTCATCATCAGCGAACAGGTCGAATGGCTTTCGCTGGATGACTGGAACGCCGAGCGCAATGCGCTCAATGCCGAAATCCAGCGCTGGCGCAGCGACTGGGAAAGCATGGATACCGATCGCTATCTGACCCACTACTCGAAGAAATTTTCCGCCGACCACGAGAACCTCGCGCAGTGGGCGCAGCACAAGCGCCAGGTGAACAGCGGCAAGACCTGGATCAAATTGAAGCTATCGAATTTCAGCATGTTCCGCAATCCGGGCAAGGATGAGCTGGTCGTAGTCGCTTTCGACCAGGATTACCGCTCGAACAACCTGTCCAACACCATGAAAAAGCGCCAATACTGGACCAAAGAGGGCGGCAAGTGGCGCATCATTTACGAAGGGGCGGGCTAGTCCCGTCTGGTTCGCCCGCTGGCAGCAAGTCAAGGAGTCAGCGCAGCGGGCGCCGGCAAGAGCAGAAGCGCTCGTGCATGCGCCCCTGCAGCTTCCACTGCGTTCGAGACTGATAATTTTCCGATTCAAGAGACCAGAAACATGCGCTCATTTTCACTTCTGATTGTCGCCGCCCTGCTCTGGTCGGCACAGGCGTTTGCGGCCAATCCGCTGATCGACATGAAGACCAGCGCCGGCGCCATACGCATCGAACTCTACCCTGACAAGGCGCCCAAGACGGTGTCCAATTTCCTGCAGTATGTAAGGGACGGTTTTTATGATGGCCTGGTTTTTCATCGCGTGATCGATGGCTTCATGATTCAGGGCGGCGGCTACACTCCGGACTTCAGGGAAAAAGGCGGCAAACGCCCGCCGATCGACAACGAGGCCGGCAATGGGCTTAAGAACGAAGTCGGCACCATCGCCATGGCGCGCACCCCGGATCCGCATTCGGCCACCGCGCAGTTCTTCATCAACGTCGCCAACAACGGCTTCCTCGATTTTCGCGAGCCCACGCCTGCAGGCTACGGCTACGCCGTGTTCGGCAGAGTCACCCAGGGCATGGAGGTCGTGATGCGCATCGCACACCTGCCGACCGGCCCGGGCGGTCCCTTTGCCAAGGACGTGCCGCGGCAGCCGGTCATCATCCAATCCATCACCCTAGTTTCAGACAAATAGCGAGCACATCATGGTCAAACTGCATACCCATCACGGCACCATCACCCTGGAACTCGACGCGGCCAAGGCGCCCAAGACGGTGGAGAACTTTCTCGCCTACGTCGAAAGCGGGCACTACGACAATACCGTGTTCCACCGCGTCATCGACGGCTTCATGATTCAGGGCGGGGGTTTCGCGCCGGGCATGAAGCAAAAGCCGACCCAGGCGCCGATAGAAAATGAAGCGGCCAACGGCCTGAAGAACGAGCGCTACACCGTCGCCATGGCCCGCACTTCCGAACCGCATTCGGCCAGCGCCCAGTTCTTCATCAACGTCAAAGACAACAGTTTTCTCAACCACAGCGCGCCGACGCCGCAAGGCTGGGGCTATTGCGTGTTCGGCAAGGTGGTCGAGGGCATGGACGTGGTGGACAAGATCAAGGGCGTGAAGACCGGCAACCGCGGCGGCCATCAGGACGTACCCGTCGAAGACGTGCTGGTGGAACGCGCCGAAGCGCTATGAACGCCGGCGTGGCGCGCATCCCGCAGGGTGCGCGACCCGAGCCGTCCGCGGCCTGACCCGCGCCCTGCGCGCATCGCCCCCTAGGCGCAGATCCGCTTGAGCACCCTGTTCATCTCCGACCTGCACCTTTGCGCCGGCCGGCCGCAGAGCAACGCCGCATTCTTCGGATTTCTCGAGCGCGAAGCGCGCGGCGCCGACGCGCTCTACATCCTGGGCGATCTGTTCGAATATTGGGCAGGCGACGACGACCTGGATGACCCGTTCAATGCCGCGGTAGTCGCGGCCCTCGCGCGCTTCGTTGCCGGCGGCGTCCCCACCTATTTGATGCACGGCAACCGGGATTTCGTCATCGGTGCAGCGTTCGCGCGCGCAAGCGGCGTGCAGCTGCTGCCCGATCCCACGCTGCTCAGGCTGTACGGACAAGCGGTGCTGCTCATGCACGGCGACACCCTGTGCACACTCGATCTGCAATACCAGGCGTTCCGGCGCGAAGCGCGCAGCGAGGCCTGGATCGGCCGCCTGTTGCGGCAGCCGCTGGCCGAACGCAAGGCGGCGGTGGAAGACCTGCGCCGCAAGAGCGAGCAGGAAAAGCGCATCAAGGCCGCCGCAATCATGGATGTCGCGCCGGCCGAAGTCGAGGCGCAGTTGCGCCGCCACGGCTATCCGCGCCTGATTCACGGCCATACCCATCGCCCGGCCCGCCATCTGCATACCGTCGATGGCCACACCTGCGAGCGCTGGGTGCTCGCGGATTGGTACCAGGGAGGCAGCTACCTCGCCTGCGACGCCGGCGGCTGCCGCGCGCTAACCGTGCGCGCAAGCTGAACGCTGCGTACCGAGGACCGGGCTTCTACTTCAGCCCGCGCGCGAGATCGGCCTCGATGTCAACCAGCGCCTCCAGGCCCACCGCGACGCGCAGCAGCCCCTCGTTGATGCCCGCGGCCTTGCGCGCTTCCGCGCTGATGCGGCCATGCGTGGTGGTAGCGGGATGGGTGATCGTGGTCTTGGTGTCGCCCAGATTGGCGGTAATCGAAATCATGCGCGTCGCATCGACGACGCGCCAGGCGGCTTCACGCCCGCCTTTGACCTCGAACGACACCACCGCTCCGCCCAGGCGCTGCTGCTTTTGCGCCAGTTCGAATTGCGGATGCGACGGCAGTCCCGGATAGTACACGCGCGCCACAGCGGGATGCCGTTCCAGCCAACGCGCCAGCTGCAGCGCCGCCTGCGACTGCGCGTCCATGCGCAGGCGCAGCGTTTCCAGGCCCTTGAGCAACACCCAGGCGTTGAACGGCGACAGGCTCGGACCTGCCGTGCGCAGGAAACCGTACACGCCATCCATCACCGGACCGCGCCGACCCAGCACCGCCCCGCCCAGCACCCGGCCCTGTCCGTCCAGGTACTTGGTTGCCGAATGGATCACCAGATCCGCGCCCAGCTGCAGCGGCTTCTGCAACGCCGGCGTGCAAAAGCAGTTGTCCACCGCGAGCAGCACGCCCGCGCGCTTCGCCACGGCGGCCAGCGCGACGATATCCGCAATTTCGGTGAGCGGATTGGACGGGGTCTCGAGAAACAGCAGCTTGGTGTTGCTGCGCAATGCCCCTTCCCAGGCCGCGACATCGGCGCCGGCGACGAAGCTGGTCTCAACGCCGAATCTGCCCAGGATGTTGGAAAACAGCTGCACCGTGGAGCCGAATACGCTGGCCGAGCACAGCACATGGTCGCCCGCCTTGAGCAGGGCCATGGCCAGCGC
>JAJZUK010000246.1 GCA_021847125.1 Pseudomonadota bacterium
CGCGCCCACGCCGCGCGAGCTCACGCGCGCAGAGATACGCGCGGTGGCCGAGGCCTGGGGCAAGGCCGCAGCGCGCGCACACGCGGCCGGCTTCGACGTGGTCGAGATCCACGGCGCGCACGGATTCCTGATCCACGAATTCCTGTCGCCGCTGGCGAACCAGCGCACCGACGAATACGGCGGCTCCGAGGCGAAGCGCATGCGCTTCGCGCTGGAGGTGTGCGAATGCGTGCGCGAGGTCTGGCCGCCGGGCAAGCCGCTGTTCCTGCGCCTGTCGGCCGAGGACGACGCCGGCTGGGGTCCGGCGCAAAGCGTGGCGCTGGCCAAACTGGTGAAGCCGATGGGCGTGGACGTGATCGACTGCAGCTCGGGCGGCATCCTGGGCAAGCCGCCCGCGGGCGCGGCCAAGCCCGCCTACGGCTATCAGGTGCCTTATGCGGAAACAATCCGGAAAGAAGCCGGCATCAAGACCATGGCCGTGGGCCTGATCGTGCACGCGGATCAGGCCGAGAGCATCTTGCAGGAAGGGCGTGCCGATCTGATCGCGCTCGCGCGCGAAATGCTCTACAACCCGAACTGGAGCATGGACGCCGCGCAAAAACTCGGCTGCGATGTGCAGTTCGCACTGGTGCCGCCGCCTTATCGCTACTGGCTCGCGCGGCGCGCGGCCACGGTGCCCGAAGTGCGGCCCTCGACGTTCGGCCCGCGCTGAGCATGCGCGCAGGCTCGCTGCCGATCAAAGAATGCCGGCCATGCCGGCGACCGCGCCGACCAGGATCAGCCACACCGGATTGAGCCGGGTGCGCAACATCAGCGCGACGGTCGTGAGCGTCAGCACGACACCGCGCCAGTCGTGGTCGGCCGAGTGCGCGAGGATCCAGCCGCTGGAGAGCGTGAGCCCGATCGCGATCGGCCCCAGCCCGCCGCGTATCGCACGGCCCAGGGGTGCGTCGGGATTGTTCGCGTTCAGGCGCGTGATGGCCAGGGTCAGCAGGACCGGCGGGGCGATCATCGCGAGCGTGGTCACGATCGCGCCGGCCCAGCCGGCAAGCTGCAGACCCAGCAGCGTTACGAACATCATGTTCGGCCCGGGGGCTGCCTGGCCCAAGGCGTAGGCGTCGGCGAATTGGGTGGCGCTCAGCCAGTGGTGGGCTTCCACCAGATAGCGCTGCATGTCCGGCAGGATGGAACCGATGCCGCCGATCGCCATCAGCGACAACAGCGTGAAATGCAGACCCAGGGCGGCGAGATCGACTTCGTCCATCAGGCTTTTTCGCGCCAGGTCGCGGCGATCGCAAACGGCGCGAGCGCGCCGACGACGGCGAGCAAAGGCCAGCGCATGATGCCGACGCCGGCCAGCGCAAGCGCAAGAAACAACCAGGGGCGCCAGCGCCGCTTCAGGCTGCTGGCCATTTTCAGGCCGGTGGCGAGCACCAGGCCAGCGGCCACGGCGGACATGCCCGAAAGCGCATGCTGCACCAGGGGCAAAGTGCCGTAGCTGCGATAGAGCAGGCCCAGCACGATCATGATCAGGAACGGGCCGCTCACCAGCCCGCCCATCGCGGCCGCAGCTCCGGCGTAGCCGGCGAAACGGTAACCGATCATCACCGCCATGTTGCCGATATTCGGACCCGGCAGCAGTTGCCCCAACGCGAGCGTTTCGACGAACTCGCGCTGCGTGAGCCAGCCCTTGTTCTCTACCAGGGTGCGGTGCGCCCAGGGCAGCACTCCGCCAAAACCGGACAGCGCCAGCTGCGAAAACGCGAGGAACAGCTCGAGCGGGCTGACGTCGCGCGCAGCTGCAGCGGGTGTGTTGTCGGCAGGCGGCTGGGACGGTGACATGGTCGGGTCAGTTTGGAGTGAAAAGCGCCCGCATTATCGCAGCCCCGGCGCTGCGCGCCAAATCGGCGAGCGAAGCGCGGCGGCGCGATTTCGACCATGGATGAAGTAGGGGTTTACGCCTATACCGTCTGGCCAGGGGGGCACCTACACTCGATACTCTAAGCGGCAATGTCTGCGTCGAGCATTTTGGCGCTCGCGTTGCGGCACAATCATCCGGGGGACAGGTCATGGGCAATTGGATCAAGAAATTCGTACGGCACTATCTGCTTTACGGCGCTCTGCTTTTGGTCCTCTGTTTCGGCATCTTCCCCTTCATCGTGCTGTACACCAGCTCCATGTCCCTGGCGGAAATGCTCGACCGGTTTTCGGCGGACAAGACGCATGCGCGCAGGCTGGACGAGGTGTGGACCTGGGTCGGCAAGCCTTACGACTACCTGGTCAGCACTGTCGGTTAACCCGCAGTCGAGGCGCCGCTGGCCGCGCACGCGGCAAAAATAATTTTCAGGCTATCAAGCAATTCCGGAGGAGTTCCATCATGCGCAAGCTTAGCGTTGCACTGTTTGTCACCTTGTTTGCCGTTTGCGGCGGCGCTGCCCAAGCTGCAACGGCGCCGTCCCAGATCAAGATCGGCACGCTGTACGCGGCCTCGGGCAATTTCGCCGCGATCTCGATGCCGGTGCATCGCGGCCTGCAGCTGTGGGTCGACCAGAAGAACGCCGAGGGCGGCGTGTTCGTCAAACCCTACAACAAGAAGATCCCGATCAAGCTGATCGCCTACGACGACCAGAGCAACACCGCGACCGCGGCGACGCTGTACAACCAGCTCATCACCCAGGACAAGGTCGACATCCTGGTTTCGGACTCCGGCTCGCCGCTGACCTCGGTGGCGGTGCCGATCGCGCGCGACCACAAGATGCTGCTGATCGACCAGACCGGCACCGGCGCGGCGTTCTTCACCAAGGACAATCCCTACATCGTGCTGATGTCCGATCCGGTGTCCTCGATCTGGCCGAAATACATCGCCGACTTCCTCACCCAGGACGGACCCAAGCTCGGCATCAAGCGCATTGCCATTCTCTATGCCACGAACGACTTCACCGGCACCCAGGCGAACGCGGTGCGCGGCTTCATCAAGGCGGCCAAGGCCCCGGTCGAAATCGTATATGACCAGGGCGTGCCGACCACCACCACCAGCTACACCGTCATCATCAACAACATCCGCGCCGCCAATCCGGACGCGGTGATCACGCTCGGCTTCCCCAACAACGACATTTCCTATCTGCGCAACCTGCAGGACAGCGGCGTCAAGTTCAAGTGGCAGTTCAACATCTATCCCGGCCTGGAAACCGAAGGCCTGAAGAAGACCGTCGGTGCCAAAGGCCTCGAATACATCTTCACCTATGTCCCGTCTTCGGTGATCGAATACAAGCCCGAGTTCGGCATGTCGCTGCCGCAGTTCCGCGACGCCTGGCACAAGAAATATACCGATGACAAGGTCGAGTTCGGTTTCAACTCGGTCGCCGGCTACACCACCGGGCTGGTGCTCGAGAACGCGCTCAAGGCGACCGCGAGCATGGAGCAGCTGGCGCTG
>JAJZUK010000247.1 GCA_021847125.1 Pseudomonadota bacterium
GCACTACGCGCAGGGCGATTCCGAGTGCTGCGTCACCGCGATCGAAATGGGCGCCACGGTGACCGTGCGCTTCAAGCTGCACGCGGGCGTCGCAGCGCGGCAGAACATACGTTTTCCGCGTTTCGCCCACCCGGGCTACTTTGCGCGGCCGGAATGGGCCGCGCCGCGCAACTTCATCGCCACCACCGGCATGCCGATACGCGACGACGGCACGCAGGAAGGCGAGCAGCACCTGAGCCTCGCGGCGCGCAATGCGCTGGTGCAGATGATTCAATTGCTGCAGGAGCGCGGCTGGAGCAGGGAGCAGGCCTACGTCATCTGCAGCGTCGCGGTGGATCTGCGCGTGAGCAATCTCGTCGACGTGCCTAACGTCACCGTCTCGGCGCTGCTGCCCGAAGATATTTTTGTCGCTTAGCCGGCGGCGACGGCAATTCCGCCGTTGCCGCGATTGGCTCTGAGCGGCACGGGCGGCCGGTGTAGATTCGTCGCCGGTCGTTGGCCAGGAATTTGGGTTGAGCGGCCGCTGTTCGCCATGACGAATGCGTACTTTCGACACTTGGCGCCCGCAACTCACGAAAACCGAATGGCGGAAATCACCGGCTTTCCCCGGCAGCCTTGGGACGCGAGCATTGGTCGGAAAGTGTACTAAAACCACGGGTGTCTCGCCGAAGCAGTCCGCTATCGAGTCGGTCATGTTCTGTCGCGGTCATGTTCTTGACGATTCCGACGGCCAGGCGCATTGTATTGACGCTCCCTTATGAGCATGGAGGCAGCGCACGCTGGAGACGCGGCTCCCGAGCGCGTAACGGAGCGGGAATTGAAAAACAGGCAGGGTGACAGTCAACATCACCGACGAGGAGGATTGGCCATGAGTCAGCTTCTTACGAAACCGATTATCGGCATTGGGTTCGCGCTGCTCTCCCCGGCAGCGCTCGCTGCGAACCTGGAGGAGTTACAGACGTTTGTTGGCGGAGTGGGCGTCTATATGCTGCTTCTGATCATAATTATCGTTGGCGCCTACGCGTATTTCATGACAATTCAAGACAAGCGCGCGACTCCATTAAACAAGATATTTGCGGCGAGCGACACGATACATTCCGTTGCACCCAATACGCTGGTCACGGATTGCGTGCGCGCGATGAGCGCGAAGAAGATCGGCGCGATGCTCGTCATGGATGGCGAAAGCGTGGCAGGCATCTTCACCGAGCGCGATGCGCTCAATCGGGTACTGGCAGCGGGACTTGATCCGCGCAGCACGAAAGTCTCCGAGGTGATGACGAAAGATCCCTACTGCCTGCCGCCGACGACGACCGTCGGTGCTGCGATGGAGTTGGTCACCACTCGGCGGTTCCGGCACTTGCCGATCGTGGAAAACGGCAGGGTGCTTGCGCTCATATCTAGCGGGGACCTTACACACTGGCTGGTAAAGGACCAAATGAGAGGGGCGCAAGAGCTTGGCGACCTTGCTTCCGATCCGGACCATGGCCCCATGGGGCGGGCATCCTAGCAGGCCGCGGCCGTAGCTGGGTCGGTTCTAGGCCATCCAGCGCTCGCACCCGCGCGCGTTTACGATGAATCGCACTCTTGCGCTACTGCGGCTGAGCTATTGGCAGCGGTAACTGACTGCACAGCCATTTCTCCCGCGCGAGCGGCGCTCCCGCCCGGTCGACCGGATTGTCATACGCGCCAGCGGTGACGGAAACCATAAGGCCGCTGCGGCGGCCACGCGCCTCGCGATCAGCCGGCCTTTTCGCGGCTCAACCGCCGCTGCGCAGTTTCGTCGCCGAGCCGATGCGCTTCGGACGCTTGTTCCTCGCCGGCGATGCAGCGCATATCGTTCCGCCCACGGGCGCGAAGGGGCTGAACCTCGCCGCCAGCGACATCCATTATCTTTCTGCCGGCCTGATCGATTATTACGCGACGGGCCAGACGGCGGAACTCGACGCCTATTCGGAGAAATGCCTGCGCCGCATCTGGCAGGCGGAGCGCTTCTCCTGGTGGATGACCAATCTGCTGCACTGCTTCCCTGAGAACGGAGCATTCGGGGAGAAGATGCAGCGCGCCGAGCTCGAATATCTGGTCGGCTCGCCTGCGGCGCGCGCGTCG
Source organism: Pseudomonadota bacterium (assembly GCA_021847125.1). The sequence continues at coordinate 2,107 of JAJZUK010000247.1, forward strand.
CTGGCCGAAAATTACGTCGGCTTGCCGTTCTAGCCGCGGCCGCGGCACAGCGCTGCCGCAGAGCTGCAGAGCTTGGGGTATGCTACGCGCCAGGAGGTGTACATGACTATTGCAACCCAAACATCGGCCGGCGGGAAAGCGGCGCAAACGGCCGTCAATGCCAAGACCTGGAGCGTAGCGGCAGTCGCAGAACTATACGATCTGCCGTTCAACGATTTGCTGCACCGCGCCCAGCTTGCGCACCGGGAGCATTTTGCCTCGGGCGAAATCGAACTTGCGACGCTGCTTTCGATCAAGAGCGGCGGCTGCCCGGAGGATTGCGCCTACTGCCCGCAGGCTGCGCGTTATCACACCGGCGTCAAAGCGGAGAAGCTGCTGCCTTTGAAAGAAGTCGTTGCCGCCGCGACTGCGGCGAAGCAAAACGGCGCGACGCGTTTTTGCATGGGTGCCGCGTGGCGCGAACCGAAGGCGCGCGATATCGAAAAGGTGCAGGCGATGGTGAGCGCGGTCAAAGCGCTCGGACTCGAAACCTGTGCCACGCTGGGCATGCTGAGCGGCGAGCAGGCGCGCGAGCTCAAGCAGTCGGGCCTCGATTACTACAACCACAATCTGGACACGGCGCCGGAGTTCTACAGCAAGATCATCACCACGCGGGTGTACCAGGAGCGCCTGGACACGCTGGGCCATGTGCGCCAGGCAGGCATCAAGGTTTGCTGCGGCGGGATCGTCGGCATGGGCGAATCGCGGCTGCAGCGCGCCGGCCTGATTGCGCAGCTCGCCAATCTCGACCCCTATCCCGAGTCGGTGCCGATCAACCATCTGGTGCAGGTGCCGGGCACGCCGCTGCACGGCGCGGAGCCGCTCGATCCGCTCGAGTTCGTGCGCACGATCGCGGTCGCGCGCATCACCATGCCGCGCGCCCGCGTGCGGCTGTCGGCCGGCCGGCGCGAACTGGGCGAAGCGGTGCAGGCGCTGTGCTTCCTCGCCGGTGCCAACTCGATTTTCTACGGCGACAAGCTGCTTACGACCGGCAATCCGGAGGCGGCGGCGGACCGGGTCTTGTTGAAGAAACTCGGATTGACGACGCGCGACGAGGGTGCGGGGGCGAACTGCGGCGAGTGCAGCATGCGATAACGCAGGAGCCATTTCGGAATTTACGAAATGGCTCCTGATTTAGGGGAGTTTGAGGGGAAGTATCCCCTCAATTCAAATTGACTTTCAGATCAGCCCCATCCCCTTCAGCACCGACAGCATGACCGCGGCGGCCACGACCGAGCCGATCTGGCCGCCGGTGTTGACGCCGGCGGCGTGCATGAGCAGGTGGTT
>JAJZUK010000248.1 GCA_021847125.1 Pseudomonadota bacterium
CCCAAGGCAGCAGACCCCGGCATGGCGGAACTGCGGGTGCGGCCGGTCGAGGCCGCCGACCTGGGCGCGGTGATCGCCATCGACGCCGAAGTGACCGGTCTGGAAAAAACCGACTACTGGTACGAACTGTTCCACCGCTACGGCGGCGGGCGCACCCGGCAACGCCTGTTCCTGGTCGCCGAATCCGGCGATCTCATCCAGGGCTTCATTATCGGCGAAGTGCGCGACTGGGAATTCGGTTCTGCGCCTTGCGGCTGGGTTTTCGGCCTGAGCGTGCGCGCCAGCGCCCGCCTTGGCGGGGTTGGCGCGCGCATGCTGGAGGCGATCTGCGACGGCTTTCGCCATGCCGGGGTGGACAAGGTGCGCACCCTGCTCTCCCGCGACAACAGCCTGGTACTGTCGTTTTTCCGCAGCCAGGGCATGATGGCTGCACCGTTCATCCCGCTGGAGAAGGACCTCGACTGATGTCAGGTCAATGCTCATGAAACTGCAAAAAGGCACCAGCCTGGCGCTCTACAGCGTGCTCGAATTCGCGGCCCATCCCGGGCGGCAGATGTCGGCGGCCGAAATCGCCGAAAAATACGGCGCCTCCACCCACCATCTCGCCAAAGTCCTGCGGGAACTCGGCCGCGCCGGGCTGGTGGAATCGGCGCGCGGCGTGGGCGGCGGCTACCGCTTCAGCGGCAACGCCAAGCGCCTGACCATGATGGACGTGATCGAGTTGTTCGAGGACATCAGCACGCACACCGGCGAAAGCAATGAGTTTGACACGTCCAGCGAAGTCGGCCGCGCCTTGGGCGCTGTGATGGCCGAAGTCGATGAAATCGCCAAAGCCACTTTCCGCTCGATCACCGTGGACACCATGCTCAAACTGATCGAGCGCCAGCGCCGGGCCGCCGCTGAGAATGCCGCGGCCAAGACCTGATTGCCGCGCAGCGTCAGTACGACAGATGCCCCGGATCCCGGGCGCCATGCCGTATGTTTAATCTAGATCAAAACATCCTGCGGCAGGTTTGAGGATGATCCGGGATCAACTATAAGAAGCGTTCAATTTTTCGCCAGGGAGGACCAGCACATGCAGGCAGTGCCGGATACAGTCGAGCAGTCGCAAGACCAGACGAAAGACGTACGACCGTTGACCGGAAATGAGGCGATCGCGCGCGGCGCGTGGGAAGCCGGCGTGCGGGTTGCCGCCGCCTATCCAGGGACCCCCAGCACGGAAATCATGGAATCCCTCGCCAGCTACCCGGCCGAGGACCTGCACGCCCAGTGGTCGACCAACGAAAAAGTCGCGCTCGACGTCGCCATCGGCGCTTCCTTCGCCGGCAGCCGCGCGCTCGCTTCCATGAAGCACGTCGGGCTGAATGTCGCCGCCGACGCCTTCATGTCGCAGGCCTATATCGGCGTCAACGGCGGGCTGGTGCTCGCCGTGTGCGACGATCCGGGCATCCACAGCTCGCAGAACGAGCAGGACACGCGGATTTACGGCCAGTTCGCGACGGTGCCCGTGCTCGAGCCTAGCGACGCGCAGGAGGCGCTCGACCTGACGCGGCTTGCCTTCGATCTGTCGGAGCAGTTCGACACCATGGTGATCGTGCGCGGCACCACGCGCCTGTCGCACACGCGCAGCCCGGTCGCCATCGGCGTGCGCACCGAACATCCCTCGCGCGGATTTCTCGAAAGCCCGGCGAAGAACGTGATGATTCCGGCGCATGCGCGCCGCCGCCATACGGCGGTGCTCGAGCGCGAAGCCAAGCTGAAACAATACCTGGAGACCGCGACCATCAATCGCTGGGAAACCGGGGACGCGAGTTTCGGCGTGATCACGGCCGGAACCTGCTATCCCTATGTGCGCGAGGTGCTGCCCAACGCGAGCGTGCTGAAGCTGGGCGCTTCCTGGCCGCTGCCCGAGGGCCTGTTGCGGCGCTATTGCGCGTCGGTCGGGCGGGTGTTCGTGGTGGAAGAGCTGGAGCCGGTGATCGAGAAGGAATTGCGCGCGCTCGGCATCGATGTGGAAGGCAAGCAGTTCTTTCCGCGCGAGGGCGAGTTTTCGCCCGAGATCCTGCGCGCCGGATTCGAAAAAGCAGGCGTGCTCGAGCCGCGCGCGCAGCGCGGCAACTGGGCGATCGAACCGCTGGTGCGCCCGCCCGTGCTGTGCGCGGGCTGCCCGCACACCTCGAGCTTCATGGCGGTGCGCGCCTCGGGCGCGCGCGTGGCCGGGGACATCGGCTGCTATACCCTCGCCTGTCTGGATCCGCTGCGCGGCCTGGACACCACGGTGTCCATGGGTTCCTCCATCGGCAACGCAGTCGGCATGGCGATGGCGGGCGAGCCCAAGCCGGTGATGGCCACCATCGGCGATTCGACTTTCCTGCACGCCGGCATTCCGTCGCTGATCAACGCGGTGTACAACCAGGCGAACATCACGGTGCTGCTGCTCGATAACCACATCACGGCGATGACCGGGGGCCAGGAGCATCCGGGGACCGGAAAGACGCTGCGCGGAGACGACGCGCCGAAAGTGGATTACGAGGCGCTGGTGCGCGCAATCGGCGTGCAATGGGTGCGCATCGTGGATTCCTACGATCTGGCGCAGATGTACCAGACGCTGCGCGAGGCCATTGCGTACCGGGGCGTGTCGGTGATCATCTCGAACCGCCCGTGCGTGCTCGACCCGATGAAAATCAAGGGGCCCGCGCTGGCGGTTGTAAACGAGCAGTGCAATGCCTGCCAGTCGTGCATGAACCTCGGCTGCCCCGCGCTGACCTGGGGCACGGACACCTTCGAGGGCAGGCACAAGGTGAAAATCGATCAAGCGCTGTGCATAGGCTGCACCCTGTGCGCGCAGGTGTGCACGGTGGACTGCATCAAGCCGGCTTCCACTATAACGACAGCGCCAGTGACGCAATGAGCCGGCCGACCGCCTCGACGAACAGCATGCAAAACGAGCCCTTGCGGCCTGCCGCCGGCGCAGCCAAGGCGCGGGAACCGATGAACGTGCTGATCGTGGGCGTGGGCGGCCAGGGCGTCATCATGGTGTCCAAGGCGTTGGCGTCTCTGGCCCAGTCCAAGGGCTACGAAGTCAAACAGAGCGAAGTCCACGGCATGGCCAAGCGCGGCGGCACCGTATTCAGCCACGTGCGCTTCGGTCCGCAGGTATGGTCGCCCACTATTCCGAAAGGTGAGGCGGACATCCTGGTCGCGCTCGAATGGGCCGAAGGCCTGCGCTGGCTGCCCTACCTCAAGCCCGGCAGCGGCATATTCATCTGCGATACCAAGCGCATCGTGCCGCCGTTCGCCTGTCTCAACCGCCAGCCGGGCGCGCGCCTGCGCTACTCGCGCGAGACCCCGGCCGAAGTCAAGGCGCATGTCGCCGAAGGCTATGCGATAGACGCCACGCAGATGGCGGCCGAACTCG
>JAJZUK010000249.1 GCA_021847125.1 Pseudomonadota bacterium
GCTTTCGCCTGGCAAGGGCCATCGCTCGACACCTGTGCCAGTGCCCTTGTTGCGGAAAACCTTACGTGCGAGTAGCTAGACATTAATAACACAGTACAATTAGCCGATTGTGTTGCGATTCCTGCGCGGACGGCGGCCCGTCCGCGCGGATCGTCGATTGCGCGCGGATAAAAAGCATATCCGCACGCAATCGACGATCTTGGATAGAAGCAAGCACAAGCCGAGGTCGCTTATTTCCATAACCGCGTTTTCGGTACGGATGCGCTGTTTATCATCACCGAAAACGTGGTTGGCGCGCGCGAGCGCGCAATAGCCGCTCCTGGCATGTGCCTGAATTCGAGACGCCCTTTGTAATTTGATAGTATGCACATTCCGACATGCGACTGCACCAGCTCAAGCTCGATTTCATCCCGGAACAGGACCGGCTGCTGCTGCGCGTCAGCACCGACAACCAGCTCGAGGTGCGCCTGTGGCTGACGCGGCGCGCGCTGCGGCTGCTGTGGCCGCTGTTGCTGCAGATGGTGCGCGCCTCGCCCGAGGTCGCGCTGCAAAGCAACCCCCAGGCGCGCGACGCCCTGGTCGGCATGCAGCATGAACGCGCCCTGCGCCAGGCCAATTTCGCCGACGCGTTCGAGGAAGCGCCGCGCGAGATGCCGCTGGGCGCCGAGCCGCTGCTGGTGGCGCAGATCCGGACCAGCAAGGACCAGAGCGGCAACCCGGTATTGGCGCTGCTGCCGCAGCAGGGCCAGGGCATACACCTGACGCTGGATAACACCCTGCTGCACTCCTTGTGCAGGTTGCTGCAGAACGCGGTGGCCAAATCGGATTGGGATATCGTCCTGGAGCTGCCGACCTTGCGGGATCCGGCGGATGCCGGGGACGCTGCTGCGCCGAAGACCGTGCAGTGAACGATGTACGCCGTCTTGAATGCCGTCGCATGCAATGAAAGGTCTTGCGCGCTACGCGCGCCAACCGTCATTTTGGTACGGATATGAAGCGCATCCGTGCACAATTGACGATCCGCGCGGACGGCTTCTCGTCCGCGCAACTCTGCAACAGACAAGGTGGCGTTAATTTAGTCGCCACGTCTATTCGAGCGTCTCCAACTCGGCCTGCAGCGCCAGCCATTCCTCTTCCGCCTTGGTGAGTTCGGCGGCGAGTTTGCCCTCGCGCACCAGTTCGGACTTGAACTTGTTCGCCTCGGCATAGCTTTCCGGGTCGGCCAGCCATTTTCCCAGCAGCGCGCGTTCGCGCTCCAGTTCAGCCATGCGCCGCTCCAGCTTGGCCAGGCGCTGCGCCAGCGGCCGCTTCTGCGCGTAGCGCCGGTTGCGCGCCTCGGCCTCGTCGCGCTTTTGCTGTTTGCGCGTCGCGCCGGCCGGTTCGGCCGAGACCTCGCCCGCTTCGCGCTGGCGCAGCCAGTCGCGGTAGTCGTCCAGATCGCCGTCGAAGGGCTGCACCGCGCCGCCCGCCACCAGCCACAGGCTGTCCGCGGTGGTGCGCAGCAGATGCCGGTCGTGCGACACCAGCACGATCGCGCCCTCGTACTCCTGCAATGCGAGCGTGAGCGCGTGGCGCATTTCCAGATCGAGGTGATTGGTCGGCTCATCGAGCAGCAGCAGATTGGGCCGCTGCCACACCAATAGCGCGAGCGCCAGCCGCGCTTTCTCGCCGCCGGAGAACGGCGCGATGGGTTCGAGCGCCATGTCGCCGCGAAAATCGAAGCCGCCGAGGAAATCGCGCAATTCCTGCTCGCGCGTGCGCGGATCCAGCCGGATCAGATGGCGCAGCGGCGACTCGTCCGGCCGCAGCACCTCGATCTGGTGCTGGGCGAAGTAGCCGATGGCGAGGCCCTTGCCTTCCAGACGCGCGCCCGCGAGCGGCGCGAGTTCGCCCGCCAGGAGTTTGATCAGGGTCGACTTGCCCGCGCCGTTGCGCCCCAGGAGACCGATGCGCCCGCCGGCCGGGATGCTGAGCTTGATGCCGGAGAGCACGGTGCGCCCGTCGTAGCCGGCCGCGGACTCATCCAGCGTGAGCAGCGGATCGGGGCCGGCCAGGGGTTCGCGCATGCGAAAGTCGAACGGCGTATCCACATGCGCCGGCGAGATGACTTCCATGCGCGCCAGCGCCTTCAGCCGGCTTTGCGCCTGGCGCGCCTTGGTCGCCTTGGCGCGAAAGCGCTCGACGTAGGAGTGCAGGTGCGCGATCTCGCGCTGCTGCTTCTGGTAGGCCGCCTGCTGTTGCGCGAGCTGCATCGCGCGCTGTTCCTCGAACGCCGAATAGTTTCCCGTGTACAGCTTCACCTGGCATTGCTCTATGGCGAGGATGTGCCCGACGGTGCCATCGAGAAAATCGCGGTCGTGCGAGATCGCGAGCAGCGTGCCGGGGTAGTCGCGCAGCCATTGCTCGAGCCAGATCACCGCGTCCAGATCGAGGTGGTTGGTGGGTTCGTCGAGCAGCAGCAGGTCGGAGCGGCACATGAGCGCGCGCGCCAGCTTGAGGCGCATGCGCCAGCCGCCGGAGAAGGCGTCCACCGCCTGCTCCTGCTCGGCGGCGGAGAACCCCAGTCCGTGCATCAGGCTGGCGGCGCGGTTGCGCGCGGTGTAGCCGCCGGCGTGCTCGAAGGTTTCGTACAGCGCGGCCAGGCGCTCGCCCTCGTCCTGCTCGTGCGCCTGCGCCAGTTGCTGTTCGAGCGCGCGCAAAGGCGCATCGCCGTCGATGACGAATTCGATCGCCGCCTGCGCGCTCGCCGGAATGTCCTGCGCCACATGGGCGACGGTGAGCCGCCCGGGCAGTTCCAGGTCACCCGCTTCCTGGTGCAGGTCTCCGAGCAGCAGCGCGAACAGGCTCGACTTGCCGCAGCCGTTCGGCCCCACCACGCCGATCTTCTGACCGGCGTGCAAGGTGAGGTCGACGCCTTCGAGCAATAGTTTGCTGCCGCGCGCGAGCGTGAGTTGACGCAGAGTGATCATATCGGGCCTGGATGTGTTCCGCAGCGGACGCGGCGGTGGTTCAGCAACTTGTTTGCATAGCGCCTGGCCGGGATTTACCGGCCGCAGGCAGGGGCGCTAGGCGCAGCGCGCCGCGGCTACTGAATTTCTTCAGCGGGATCCAGCTTGCGCGCCTCGTCTTCCAGCATCACCGGAATACCGTCGTGTATCCCAAACGCCAGCCGGTCGGCCTTGCAAATGAGTTCCTGTTCGGCCTTGCGGTAGAGCAGCGGCCCCTTGCAGATCGGACACACCAGAATATCAAGCAGTCTTGAGTCCATTGAGACTCCTCACGATACGAGGGGAAATATCCCCTCGTGCTCCCCTAAATCGGACGTCTAACAGCGTTGCTGTTAGACGCACTTAGTCTTGCCAGGATGAAATCGAAAAACGCCGGGGCCAGTTCCGCCTCGACCTGCAGCG